>JACZTB010000081.1 GCA_022573895.1 Nitrososphaerota archaeon | reverse complement strand
ATTGTGATTGGTGCAACAGCATTTGTTACATTACAAGAAACTTCTGAAACCATAGACAACACTATACTAATGGAAAACCTTCGTTCTTTTGCGCCTGTAATAGCAATGGGAGCTCTAGTAGTTTTTCTAGGTTTGTGGAAGTTTGTAAAACCTTAGGAATCAACTATGTTTCATAATATCTGTTAACAGTTCGTATCAAATGTTACTTAGACTTTGATTATCCCTTGCTCTACAAGATACTCTATTCCACTAACAAATTCTTCTTTGGTGATATTCCCGTTGACAAACCAGTCTCCGTTTTGTGTAAACCAAATAGGAACTATAGAATTTGAATTGAGAATTGAAGAAACCGCCATAAACAGAACAAAAGACTTATCTCTATTTTGAATCAGCTCTTGGTTTTCTGGCTCAATCTCTAGTGCTTTGTCGAAATACGTTAGGGAATGTTCATATTTTCCAATATCATAAAGTGTAAGACCTTTGTTGTTTAAGGCCTTGAAATATTCAGGATCAATAAAGAGAGCTTTGTCGAAATAAATTATAGCCTCGTTATAATAGCCAATCTGTGCAAGTGTAATTCCCTTGTTGTTAATTGCTCTAATGTATTCAGGATCTATTAAGAGAGCCTCATCAAACTGAACCAAGGCTTCGTAATATCTATCAAGGTGATAGAGAGAATGGCCCTTATTGTTCCACGCTTGCACAAATTTGGGATCAATCTCTAAGGCTTTATCAAAATAGGTTATGGCTTCTTCATGTTTTTCAAAAGCTGCTAGTGTTTTTCCTTTGTTTTTTAAAGCGATGACATTTTCAGAATTGATTTCTAAGGCTTTATCAAAAGATTCTATCGCTTCATCATATCTTTCAAGATCATAAAGAACTGCTCCCCTCAAATTTAATGCTAAAATATCTTCAGGATTTCGTTTCAAAACATCATCAAAGTATAATAATAAATCATGATTTCTCTCATTTTCAATAAGCTTCTCCACAAGGTCAAAATCAACTAGTGTTTCATCTTGTTCAGAATCAAAAGTGGGAACAACAAGAAGAGGAAATAAAATTAGAAATAACTGAATCATGGTTTAGGATTTATGAATGTCGTAGTATGAGTCCTCGCATTCATCTGAACAAAATTCGCTTGATCTACCTTCAAACTCCTTGTTGCAATTACGACATTTCATAAGCTAATAATACGTATTTTTTCCAAAATAAATATTCATATCACCTTTAACAGTTCGTATCAAATGTTAATTTGAATAAAAAAATAAGCAACTTTGCTTTTTATAAGATATGGTGAAAAAGTTTTGGAAAAAAGTAAGATTACTGTGATTCTGTTAGGATTTTTGATATCTACATTACTTTTAATTCCAAACTATGCGTTTACTGATGAATTTCAAAATAACGTAGGGAAAATTTACTGGAAGGAAGATCTGATCTCGCTAAACTCCTTTGCAAGTATTGTTGTGGAGGACATGGATATGAACAAGAAAGAGTATCCAAATTTTGCTGACAAATTTAAGATCAAGTTATGGTCTGATAGCGACCCTGCTGGGTTAGAAATTGAGGTGATAGAGACTGGCGTTTACTCGGGAATCTTCACAGGAAAGGTTTTCGTAACTGATTCTGAATCTTCTGATATTAGATTACACGTAACGCTGGGTGATATTATCTACGCGCTTTATGTAGACAACACTCTGCCACAATCATATCAAGATGAGTCAATAGATCTGATGGCAGCGTCAGTCATCAAAATTCCGGGTGAAGACATGACTGAATACCTAAATTCCATAGAACAGATGATGAAATCTCAGAAGACATCTGTAAAAAAAGTACCAGATTGGATAAAAAATAACGCCAGGTGGTGGGCAGAGGGAACAATTAGCGATACAGAATTTGTTTCAGGAATACAATTCTTAGTTAAAGAAGAAATTCTAATAGTTCCGTCAACGACGGTCAGCGCAGAAAGGCAAAGTGGTATACCTGATTGGATAAAAAATAACGCCAGGTGGTGGTCAGAAGGAGCAATTTCTGAAGATGATTTTCTAAATGGCATTCAGTACTTGATCAAAGTAGGAATTGTATCTGTAACAGATTCTGATACGACTGAATTGTTAACAGATGATACCTTAACAGAAACCAACCCTGAAATAGCTGCTCTAAAATTTGAATTGGCAGCATGTCAGGAGATTAAATCGAATTACAAAAGATTAGGTTGTGAAAAACCAATTAAAGAAAAAATAGTGTTGTTAGAGTTCAAGGAAGAATCAACACAATATCAAGCAGGCCCAATCACATTCTATTATCCGGGAATTGGCACGCTAGGAAATGAATTTGAGATCAGCCCGTCTGGGCAAGCGATACTAACGATCAGAATTTTAGCGGAAAATATGGGCTCTGAAGATAATGTGGTCCTAATGTGCACTGGTCCGGCCATCTGTAACTATGACGTATGGGATAGCGATAAAGCATTCAAGTATTCTTCAACTGACTTTGTCTCGGGTAATATCGTGATCAAGCCAGGACAAGCAAGACAATTGAACATGCTATTTGGACCAAATATTGGATATGGTGGAACCACCTTTGAATTCGACCCGTCAAAGGATTACTTCTTCAGAGTATCAGAACCATGGGGCAGTGTACAAATTCCTCTAAATCTTAATCAAGAGTAATTTTAAACGAAAAAACAGTTGTTGACAGTTCGTATCAAATGTTAATCAAATTTGATGGAAAGGGGATTAGAAAATAACAACATCTAACTACCAAAGCAGGTTGTGGTAGGTTTTGTGCCTATTACAATCTGAAACCTAGTTCGTAGTCTTG
>JACZTB010000080.1 GCA_022573895.1 Nitrososphaerota archaeon | reverse complement strand
TTCTTACAATCTTATCTATTGATTTTCTTCTTGGAGAAAGCGGTTTTCCTTTGTTAGTGATAACTGAACCACCAAGTTTGATAAGAATCATGGTTGTTTTCAGACAAATGGGTAGTTAAAAAGTATCGGGGATATAGACAACGGTTTTTTTGTGGCCCATACGAACGTAATCACCAGAGTTTATTTTTTAACGTTTGATACGAACTGTTAATCCTGAAAATTCTTAATTCATAGTTTGAGATAAAAAAATCGTGAAAAAGGTTTTACTTTCAGGAATGATTGTAGGTGTTTTTCTTATTTCCATAGTAACTTATGGAATTGCCTCAGCTCAAGAGAATAATATCCCAGTTTGGATTAAGAATAATGCTGGTTGGTGGGCAGAAGAAAAAATTTCGGATCAAGACTTTGTTCAAGGTATACAATGGCTAATTCAGAGTGACCTCATTGTGATCACACCTATCGAGAACGATGTCAAAGAATCTGAACAACAAATTCCAAGTTGGATAAAAGTGGTTGCAGGTTTCTGGGCTGAGAATAAAATTTCTGATAATGAATTTCTTGGTGGGATTCAATTTCTTATGAAGATTGGAGTGATCAAAATATCATCAGATAAATCTATACTTGATGAAAGATCCTTTAGGGAACATGAATATTCGGGCTATTCACCCTTATTCAGAACATTCGCTTACGAAAAGGATTTTGTGTGGTTAGAAGATGAACGAGTCCCCAGCGAACTTCAATTTGAATTTAAGCCGGAACTTTCAGACACTTATCAAGAAATTAGCATTCTTGATGAAAAACAAACCGTTGTTGTGGTAATTCCTATTTTTACTTCAAGTGCCTATTGGGAACCTGCTTTCTACACATACTATAGAGGAGAATGTGATATTAGTTGTCTTACCACACAAATAGAATATACAAAGTCTTTAGGATACTCAGCCTCTACTAATGCTGTTAATGTCCTCAAACTGTTAGGTTATCCTACAATAACAGATATTGACATTGACAAAGATCCTAATATTTTAAAAAATTATGAAAAATTAATTCTTCTTCACAGCGAGTATGTGACAAAAAAAGAATTTGATGCTATTACAAACCATCCTAAGGTAGTCTATCTGTATCCAAATGCTCTTTTTGCTGAGATATCTGCAAACTATGATGATGACACTATCACTTTGATTAGGGGTCATGGGTATCCTGAAGAAAATATCGACAATGGATTTGATTGGGAGTTTGAAAACACCTGACCTTATGAATTTGACAACAAATGTGAGAATTGGCAATTTTATGAGATTAAAAATGGAATTATGCTCAATTGTTTTCCTGAGAAGATAATTTTCATAGATAAAGAATTACTAAAAGTCATAAAAGATTATTGAATCTCATTTTTTCTAAATTACATTTGATACGAACTGTTAATTGTAATCACCTGAATTTTTCTTTTTTGAAAATTGTGAAGAGTTATTCAGAATAAAGATCTATAGTAACAACAATATTTTTCTTATCAGCATTTTCAAAAACAACATGATAAATTGCTTTACGGGGAATTTCAAAATTGACT
Organism: Nitrososphaerota archaeon; assembly: GCA_022573895.1. Lineage (GTDB taxonomy): Archaea > Thermoproteota > Nitrososphaeria > Nitrososphaerales > Nitrosopumilaceae > Nitrosopumilus. Next base: position 1,290 of record JACZTB010000080.1, on the reverse strand, counting down.
TCAAAGTGCGATACGTCTTCAGCTCCATCTAAAAATTGAAAGCTATTCTCATTTTTGAAGCTACGATAACTTGATTCAGTTAAAAAATAAATGTTAAAAAACCCATCAGATGAAATTTCTCCTTTTATTATTTCTCCTCTCTTACGATATAATTTTAATTCATCATATTCGTCACGCCTGATTTTAATTGTTTTCCGACTAATTGTTTCAGGTTTTTTCTCTTCTTGTAATTTAATTGATTCTTGCCTTTGTTGATGTGAATTTTCTTTATTTTCAGTTTTGATTTTAGAATAAATTTTTGATTTAAATCCCCAAATCAGAACTCCGATTATCCCAGCAACCATAACATATGCAATTGCAGAAGAAACATCAGAAAATCTAATTACATTTGTAATTAATAAAGCACTAATTAAAATAACCAAAATAATTGCAACAACCACACTTGATAATTCTTTTTTAAAAATCAAAATAATTTTATCAACTCTCTAGTCTTCAACATGATCATAGTTGACCATTGTCTTCTCTTTCCTCTGTACAAAACAGTCGTTCTAAACTGCTTTGCTATTTCATCTAAGACTAGTTTTACTGTATTTGGTTTTAGTCTGATATTTCCATAGTCAGTTGTCATAAAATCAGACAGTCTAACCTTTTTCTCAAATATTAGCTTGAGCGTTACTTTTTCAACTAGCCACCTAAATGGTTCTTCAAGATCATAAACCATTGGGGCCTTGTTTGTGTGAGTGGTATGAATAAATCCAATGTATGGTTCTAGTCCAATTGTGTTTATCACTTTCCAACATTCAGATTCCAAAATAGAGTATCCATAATTGAGTAGTGCATTTACAGGATCATCTGCATCTCTTACCGGAGTGTTTTCTGCATGTCTCGTGATAAATTCCCATTTTGCATCAATTACAGATGAAACTGCCTTGAAATAGTAATGAGATATAACAGATTCAATGCCTAAAATTTCCCTTAGTGATTTTGCAGTTTTGAACCTAGAAAACTGTTCATCAATTATAGAATCATAGGTAAAATGTCGGTATTGCGACTTTATCCATAGTAGATTTTTCATCGTACCTTCAATTTTTTGCTGTATTAGCCATTTGGTGATTTTGATCTTTTTGGAAGGATCTTGTGATGCTTTTAGCTGAGCAAGCTTGGTTACTCCCTGATTTGCATATGGTGTAAACGCAGTTACTAGTCTTCCATTCCAGTCCAAAATGGCAATGTCTCGTTTTTGCTTCATTAACCATCTTATTGCAGAGACTGAAAGCGTTCCGTGGTTTC
>JACZTB010000009.1 GCA_022573895.1 Nitrososphaerota archaeon | reverse complement strand
GTGCGCCATTTTTTAGAATGATTTTGGAGTTTTTCAGAGAAATTGAGACTCCATAACCTCGAAGTAGTTTTACGTTGTAGTGATTACGTTTTTGAGTCAATTGGTATTGAACGAAGATGGATATCCATGTATAATTTCAAACAAATTTTTTATGAGTTCAGTCAAATCCCCTGAAGATTTTTCAATTTTAGGTTCGCTTGTGACAGAGTCAAAATCAACATATGAACTTGCAAGTCTTATACCATGACCTTTTTTTCCAGTATTTTTTAATTCATTTTCTTTTCTTATGTAAGACGTAATGGTTAATGGGTCAACTAAGTAACCGTCCACATCACCCAATAATAGAGACTTGGCTATTTTTTCACCTACATCTAATTCAATTAATGAATTAACTTTTTCAGCTTTTGTTTTATGATCATAGATACCATCTTTATCAGATAGTGAAATTTTTGAACTAGAGTTTTCTATTTTATCATAAATAATTTTTGCTTTTCCTATTTCTTCCATTGCAAATACAATAGGAGTTGCTAAATGATCTGTTTTGTTATTTGAGATATACATGTCAGCATCATTAAGATATGATTCAGCATTTTCTAGACACATTTCAATGGCTTTTTTTGCTTGTTCTTGTGTTAATTGAAACTCTGTTTTGCCAGTCATCAAACTTTAGATCAAATCTTAATTCAAAAGCATTACGACAACCTAGCATGTTTCCACGAATAGAACGGGGGGATACCATTTTTAGAGATTATCTGTAATCTGTTTGGTAAATTATCTCAAATGTAATTTAGACTCGAAAAATATTGGCAAACCATTCAGTTTTAATCATAATTTTTCCCGCCTAATTAATTATAACTTTCAATTTTTGAGTTGCATTTCCAATCAATCTATGATTTTTTCATATTTTCATGCAAATTTTATTTAGTCAATTCATGACTAAATAATTATAACTCTCAACTTTAGGATATGAGACTAGATTTGATTTCAAGTCTTTGCAATCTCTTGTCTAATGTCTAACAAATCTCTTAGAATAGAACTAGCAGTTTCCATTCCTCCAGCTCCTCTTCCAATAATTGTTTGTGTACCTGAATGCTCTGATGTAAAAGCAATTGCGTTTAGTGTTCCATTAACGCAAAGTGGGTCGTCGTTTGGCACTTCTTTTGGCCCTACAACTAGTTCTTTGTTACATGACGCAATTAATTTTACAGCACAATTGTTCTTGGCAGCTTTTTTAATATCTTTTGTAGTGACCTCTCTTATTCCTGTACAGTTGATATCTGGCATTGTAACTTTCATTCCCATTATCCAATTTGCAAGAATTACGAGTTTGGCAGCAGCGTCCAAACCATCTAAATCTAATGATTCATCAGCTTCTACATACCCTTTATCTTTGGCATCTTTGAGTGCTTCATCAAAAGATAAACCAGTGGCCATATTTGACAAAATGTAATTCGTAGTTCCATTTAGGATTCCTGAAAATGATGTGATTCTTTCGCCACTTAAACTGTTTTTAGCATAGTCTAGAATTGGTGTTCCTCCTCCAACTGTTCCACTAAATTTTAACATGACTTGATTGTATATTGCAAGTTCCATTAGGGACGGGAATGCTAATGCGAGAGGACCCTTGTTTACAGAAATTACATGCAGGCCTTTTTTCATGGCAGTTGTAATGTGAGTCATTCCAGGCTCTCCATCTCTGTAGTTACTTGCAGTAGTCTCAATCAACACGTCTGCCTCTATATTTTTTAACATATCAATTCCTGACATTGTATTTTTTGTGTTTGCATAATTTTTTACAGTTCCAAATTTTTTCTTTACTTCAACAAGTTTGTTAAATTCTAATCCTGATGAGTTTACTGCACTTCCTTTACTATCACAAACTCCTACTACTCTGGGCTTTAGTCCATATCTTGCATATAGATCTTCTGATCTTGAATCAAATAATTTAACTAAACTTTGACCAACAACCCCAAATCCACACAGTATTATTCTCAAAATCCTTCATTCCTTTTTGATGTGTGAGTATAGTTCATCTTGTTTCACTATTGATTTTCATATCATTAATTATGTATAATACTTGTTCAAAACAATTTACTAATTTTGTCTATGCTTTTGAAAACATTCATTGCAATAAACAGGTCTATCCTCTTTTGGTTTGAATGGTATCTGACATTCATTTCCACAGTCTGCACATTTTGCATCAAACATTTCTCTTGGTCTGTCATCTCTTCTACCAAATCTGGAACCTCTGTCATTTCTACCATAGCCACCAGATCTTCCACCATAGCCACCAGATCTTCCACCATAGCCACCAGATCTTCCACCATAGCCACCAGATCTTCCACCATAGCCACCAGATCTTCCACCATAGCCACCAGATCTTCCACCATAGCCACCACGTTGTTCTGGTCTATGCTTTTGGAAACATTCATTGCAATAAACAGGTCTATCCTCTTTTGGTTTGAATGGTATCTGACATTCATTTCCACAGTCTGCACATTTTGCATCAAACATTTCTCTCTCTCTATCAAATGGCATATCTTTCTAAAATTTGGTGAAATTGTGTTGTAATTAAACTATCGTAAAATTATTTTTTTTCAATAACGATAAAAGATTATTCATCGTTATCTTTTTCATGTTGTAATGATATGGAATTGATACAGTATCTTGAATTTGTAGGCTTTGGTCCATCATCAAATACATGACCTAAATGTGCTCCACATTTGTTACAATTAACTTCTGTACGAACTATTCCATATGCTGTATCAGAAATGTATTCTAATTTATTTTCTGAAATTGGTTTCCAAAAACTTGGCCAACCTGAGCCTGAATTAAATTTTGTATCAGATGAAAAAAGTCTTTCCCCACAGCACACACACTTGTAAACTCCTTCTAATTTACTATCATTGTATTTTCCAGAAAATGGCGGTTCTGTTCCATGATTGATACAAATCTCATATTGATTCTGATTTAGTTGTTCTTTCCACTCTTCAGGTGTTTTTACAATTTTCTCTGTCATAATTTATTCTATTTCTTTTGATATTAGAATATTTTTCTATTTTTTTAGGTTTTTTCTCTTCTCTTCAGTTCTCTTTTCTGATTCGAATCTTTCTAAGTCGTACTCCTTTAAATCCACAAATTTCATAATTTTACTCAAATTAGGATGTACTTTGTTTATACGTTTGAACATTTGTTGTGCTACTCGTCGATAATCTGCATGTCCTTGTGGAACAGTTCTTAATTCAATTAGATGACAAGCTTCTCTGAGATTGAATTTCATAAAATACGGGTAATTGTATGCAAAGTTCACAACATATTGTCCCTGTTCAGGATATTTTTTTCTAATTTTCTCAAATGTTTCTTTGCTTTTATTCATACAATCCTTAAAATCTTTATCAATTCCAAGAATCTTAATTTCATTTGAGATACTATATCCATGATCAGTTGTTAGTAGTTGTCTTTCTAGAGTTAAGACTCTGTGTCTGTGGAAGTCTCTAAACATTCCAAAATTATTACATAAATCAAATGTATAGTAGACATTTTCAAATGCCCTTGATGGTCTATGCCGTCTATTTGTCCGAAGTTTTGTAAATTCATTAATTATTTTGATTTTCTTTTCTTTTGATAATTTTTTTACCTGTTGTAAAATATTTTGATATGATGTACTTGGCGACTGCTCATACATTATACTTGTAATAATTTTATCCATTGCAGTTTTTTCTGATTCATGTTCAACTAGATTTGTTATTATTCCAGTAGTTGGTTTTGGTTTAATTTCTTTTGCTGTGATTGATTTTGATTTTTTTTTAATATCTCTAAGATATTTTTGGAATGCTTTTCCGTATTTATCATCTGCTCTTCTAACAAATGATTTGATTGTAGTATCAAGCTCTTTTTTGATTTTTGAGGCTAAATCCGTCTCTTCATTTAGTTCAGATGAGCCTAAAACTGTTAGAAGGTATTCAAACGCACGGCCGTTACCTGTAATTCCAACATTTGTCAAAGTTGAAGCGGGTAATAACCCTCTAAGAATATCTAATGCTTTAGCTTTAGTTGAACCTTTGTAAATCATACTGGCAGATTTTACATCTATCTCATTTTTTAATTTGGAAAATGATTTTTCTTTTCCATCTGTTGAATCTTTAAAACTATATTTTTCTATAGGATATTTTTCTCTGACATAGTTTATCATCGGTTCTATATTTTTGGAATAAATATCAAATGAAAAATTACAAGTTTCCTCATACATATCTACAAATCTTGATTTTGTAATTTTAGAATCTCTGTAAAATCTATATTTTCCTTTTTCTTTTTTATTCCATGTAACATATCTTGACGATTTTTCCAAGTAAGATAATCCTATTCTTCTATCTTCAATTTTTTTCACTGCAATGTTTGACAAACCTTCAATTGCAATTTGTGCTTCACCTAATTCCGCAACAGAGTCATCACCATATTCTAAAAGAACTCTATTGTAAAATTCTTCTCCTCTATTTTTATTTTTTAAAAACTCATCTAGAAAAATTCGTCTCATACTTTTGTTGGTTCTGCTATATCTAGACATCAATGCACCGCGATCAACTTGTCTAGGAGTAATTATTGCAAATACATTTTCATCGGTATTTGAAAAATGATCTGATAGAATCTTTTTTTCTTTAATCGAAAACTCTGACAATACCTGTCTGCTGTTTTTCAATTATTAATAGTCTATTTCTTTTTTCCAATTTGAATTAGATCGGGACCTTTATCTTTATTTTTGTCATTCCCTTTGGCTTGCCATCTTAACAGTACTTCTCTGAAAGCTACTGCATCTGCTTCATTTTCTGTATACATCAATGCTGTAATCCAATATCCATTTTTTGCAGTTTTTCCACCAACAGAATTCATCCAAAAGTCACTTGGTAAATTATCAAGATTTTTACTGTCAGGATCTTTTGTAAGTTCTTCCCATCTACTTGCAACAAAATTCAAAATTTGTTCTAGTTCTTCTCTTTGAATCATGAGCCTATTATTATGCCTCCAAATTTAAAATTGCTGAAAATCACGTGATTTTAAGTTAGTAAAATTAATCTTACTAAAATCAAAAACATTACTTACACTTTGTCGCTTATACAAATCTCATAACCACCTCATATGACTAACGACGATATCAAAATTATCGACAAGAACGTCAAAGACATGTACGGAACATTCATGGGTAAAGTAATAGGGACAATAACTGACATCGATGGTAGCATCCAATCAATTGGTGTTGACTGCGGTTCTCAAGGATTACAGCAAATCCAATTTGAACAAATAGTAGTCCAAAATGATGTTGTTATTTTCATTCCAAAATGGAGACTTGACTCTCAAAGACTAATTCGTGAAAAACAACTAACTCTACGTCGCTTAAAAGCATTGTTTGATATTGTTTCTGAAAATGATGACATGAAAGCAGATGCAGAAATCATTCATGAAAAATACAAGTCAAAACTTGTAACATTGGATGAAACAGAAAGTGAAATCAAAGTTAAACTTGAGGAAAGATTGACCGAGTTAGAAGAACAAATGAAGTCTGCAAAGATGTTATTATTTGATGCAAAAGTACAATCCAAGAGCAATGAAATCTCTGACACAACATTTGATACAGTGAAATCATGTACAAATGAGGTAATTGAGCGTGTTACTCACGAAACTGCGGAAATTGCAAATGTAAAGAGTAGAATTGCAGATCTTGAATTGGAAGTGCAAGAAATAACTACTTCTCAACCAAATATCCAAGAATCGGCCATTTCATATCTAGAGACCCCTGAACCCGAAAAAGTAGTTCAGGCAATACTTCCAGAAGCACCAACAGAATCAACAGTCCAATCTTCAGAACCAATTAAAGTAGGAACTCTTCCAATATCTGAATCTCCAACTAAATCTGAAGTTTCAGCTGAATTTCCAGAACCACCCCAACAGGTAATCCCAGAAACATCAAAAGAAGACAACGATAACGATTGGCTTGCTAGAATGGAAGTACAATAATTTTTTTAATTTATTTTTTTAACATTTAGAAAGATCTACGTTCATACACTTTTTGATGTCTGAGACCTACAATGTTGGCCTTGGAAACAATGATACTGAAATAAGAAAAAAAGCCAATTCTGATTTTTTATCTTTTTGGGATGATCAAGCAAAGAATCTCTTCTGGTTTTCATCTTGGGAAAAGACTCTGGATTGGAATCCTCCCTTTGCCAAATGGTTTGTTGGAGGCACGATTAATGCCTCATACAATGCTCTTGATGTACATCAAGATACCAAAGCTGACAAACCTGCTATATTATGGGAGGGGGAAAATGGTGAATCCAGAAGAATAACATATCGTGAAATGTTGACTCAAGTCAGAAAATTCTCAAATGTTCTAAAGTCATTGGGTATCCAAAAAGGAGATAGAGTTACAATTTATTTGCCAATGGTGCCTGAATTACCTATTGCAATGTTGGCATGTGCAAGAATTGGCGCCATACATATCGTAGTCTTTTCAGGTTTTAGTGCAACATCTATTAGAGATAGAATTGATGATTCTAAATCTAAAGTTATCATCACTGCAGATGGCGGATATAGGAGAGGGAAAATAATCAAACTCAAAGAAGTAGTTGATGAATCAATTAAAGACTTTGATTTTGTAGAGCACGTTATAGTTCTTGAAAGAACAAAAAATAAAATCTCATTGACATTAAAAGATAAACTTTGGAATGATTTGATGAAAAACGCATCTGATGTTTGTAACGCAGAAAAATTAGATAGTACTCACCCTCTTTACATCTTATACACATCAGGAACTACTGGAAAACCAAAAGGAGTTTTACATGGAACTGGTGGTTATTTAACACATTTGTATTCTACTTTCAAGTGGGCATTTGACATTAAAGATTCTGATGTATTTTTTTGTACTGCTGATATTGGATGGGTTACAGGTCACAGCTATGTTGTTTATGCACCATTACTTCATGGTGCAACTCAAATAATGTATGAAGGTGCACCTGATTATCCAGATGAATCAAGAATGTGGGATATTTTACAAAAATACAAAGTTACAATCTTCTATACAACGCCTACTGCACTTAGAATGTTTATGAAATTTGGAGATAATATTCCAAACTCTTTTGATCTTTCTTCATTAAGATTACTTGGAACAGTAGGAGAACCAATCAATCCAGAAGTTTGGAGATGGTATTTCAAAACTATTGGAAAAGAAAAGTGTCCAATTATTGATACTTGGTGGCAGACTGAAACTGGAGGAATCTTAATTTCTCCATTACCTGGGTTGGAGACAATTCCTTTAAAGCCAGGTTCTGGAACTCGCCCAATTCCAGGCGTAAATATTTCAGTAGTTGATGAAAATGGGACTGATGTTTCTCAAAACACAAAGGGATTTCTTGTAATCAAGAATCCTTGGCCTGGAATGCTTTTGACATTGTGGGGTGATGATGAAAAATACAAAACTGTGTACTGGTCAAAATATGAAAACTATTACTATACAGGTGACTATGCGCTAAAAGATGAGGATGGGTATCTTTGGCTACTTGGACGAGCAGATGATGTTCTAAAAGTGGCAGGTCATAGAATTGGAACTGCAGAACTTGAAAGTAGCATTGTATCTCACAATTATGTTGCAGAGTCTGCAGTATGTAGCATTCCAGATGATGTAAAAGGAGAAGTAATAATTGCATTTGTTGTTCTAAAACAAGGAGTAACAACAAGTTCAAATGATTTAGAAAAAGAACTTTCAGATAAAATACGAAATGATATTGGTGCAATTGCAACCCCCAAACAAATCTATTTTGTTTCAAAACTTCCAAAGACACGTAGCGGAAAAATTATGCGAAGATTACTAAAATCAATTGCAAACAATGAAAAAATTGGTGATGTTAGTACACTAGAAGACGATACCGCAGTAACTGAAATTCAAAGTGTATTTGACGAACTTCAAAAATCAATTAAAGAAAAATCTAAATGATTCTCTGCAATTATTTTAATTCTCTTAAATCAACGGCAGAAAGCATATCAAACATCTTTTTGAGCCCATCATACTCTGATTTTGAGTTTTTATCTAGTTGGCTGTAGTCTTTTTCTTTGATTTCGTCCAGCCTGTTTTTTGCTTCACTGAAAAATTTTTCATATTCTATTATTTTTTCATCAGTCATCTGCGTTAAATCAAAAATCACTGTATTACTTCCAAGCATATTTTTATTTTCATCATAAAGACTTGTTGCTTGCAACAATCCTGGAAAAGTACTTCCGTCCTGTCTTTTGAATGTGATCTTTCTGTTAGTTACTTCGCCAGTCTCAAACCATGTTTTCAGAGAGTCATTCATAACCTTCCATGATTCCTTAGGCACATGTTCAAAGATTGGCTTGCCTAGAATCTCTGATTTTGCATATCCTAGGTTTGCAGCATATGTGGAATTGCAATCAAGAATTATGCCAATTGAATTTATTCTTCTCCACATTATAGGGGCATCCTTGAGAGTTTTTCTTGCTTCAGTTTGATGCATTTTTTAAAATTGGTTTGACTAGTTATTAAATTGAAATATTATCAAAACCATTGGTCTAAATTCTGACTTTTTCTCTCTAGCGCTTTTTTCAGTCTATTTAGGGTTGACTGGATTCTGTCTTCTGAGAAACTTCTCTCTTTTACCAGATAGTTTGTAATTGACTCATAATCTACTTTATCAAAAACAATCTCATCTACATCAGTTACTTCTGGTTCCAAAAAGATTTTTCGTATCTGCTGGAAATCTATCTCTTGCAATTGTTCTTGAATTTGTGGAATGTCTTCTAATCTTGAATGTTGTTTTATCATTTTTAGTGCAGTTTTTGGACCAATTCTATCAAAACCATTTGGATTAAAATCAGTTCCAATTAAAATTCCAACATCAATTAGTTCTTCTCTTGTTAATCCTAACGCATCAAGTGTTTTTTGAGTCTCAATTATCTCTGGGACAATATCGATGTAGGTGTTTCTATTTGGTAGCTTTCTTCTTCCACTGTTGGTAAAATTTCTTATCAGCCTCTTTGCACCACATAAAATGGAATCAAAATCCTGACTTGCAGAAGCATATGCTTGTCCAGTATTTGTTAGATGTGCAGCTGTTGCTTCTCCTTCTGATACTGCTTCTATGTATGGAATGCCAAAATATGTTAGTAGTTGTTTTGATTCTTTCACCATTCCATCTTTCATGCTGGTTGTCTGTTGCGCATATTTTCTTGCATCCTCCATGTTCCCTTCAGCAATTGCTTTTTCATATTTGACAGTGGCATCTTTTTTGATCTGTTTTCTGCGTTCAATTTCTGCTGTTTTTAGTGATGGTGGTCTACCATCAAACACATAAACTGGCTTTATTCCTAAAGACAAAAAGTTGACATTTCTGTAAAGCAGACCACTAAGGTGGCTTGTAATTCTTCCTTCAGAATCTGATAACTGTAAACCATCTGGACCTCTAATACTTGCTAGGAATTGGTAGATCGCATTGTATGCATCAATTGCAATTATTTTGGTTGAAAATGCTTCTAGATTTGTTTTCTCTCTTATTACCAAGTCCTTTAGGTTTAGTCCCATGAAATTTGTTGTATTTTTATGCTATTTTGTGTTTGTCCTTTACATCTGATTTATTTTATTATGGGGAAAATCTTAGATTAAATGCCGGGGTAGCCAAGTGGTAAGGCGGCCGTCTCGAAAACGGCTACGCGCAAGCGTGCAGGGGCTCGAATCCCTTTCCCGGCGCTCATACAATTATAATAAAAAATAAGAATTTGATATTTCAAAATGTTTAAAGTTGCTTTATCGACAAAACCATTTCATGACGCAGAAAACAGAATCAAAGATACAAGAATCAGGTATTTCAACTACTGAATTAATAGCACATTTTAGGGAAAAATGTAAAATTTGTGGACATCACCGAATAATGCACGACGAATTAGGAAAATGTGAAGGCGTAATGAACAAGCCATGTAATTCTGGCTGTGATGGTTTTGAAGCTGAATAATTTTGTTTACAATTCTTTAATACGACAAATTTAGTAAATTGTTAGTGACTTCAAAAAACATTGGAGATAAAATCTATCCTCAAGGCTATGAACCACAAGAAACTCCAGAATCAACTGATTCTAATGTGAGAAATCAATTACTTGATTTTATCTTACATTCTGGATCTTCTCAACCTTCTGAACCTTCTGAAATTGTAGATACTGACTTGTTTGCTGTGATGGCAAAGAGACGTTCGACAAGAAAATTTTCAGATAAGCCAGTCGAAACTACAAAAATAGACAAGATTATTGCAGCAGCTGATACTGCACCTACTGCTGGAAACTATCAAGGGTTTGAAATCTTTTATGTCAAAAGTCCAGAAAAGAAAAAACTTCTAGTTGAAGCATGTAACAATCAACCTTATGTTAATTCTCCTGTTATGTTGATTTTCTGCAAAAACCCGTCTAGAGTAAAATTTGATTTTCCTGATTATGTTCTTAAAAAATTTGCCATACAAGACGCAACTTTAGCTGCAGGATATTCTCAGCTTGCAGCTCAAGCATTGGGATTAAGCTCAATCTGGATTGGTATGTTTAATGAACAAAAGGTAATGGATATTATTGAAACAGATCTGGTTCCATCTTCTGTGTTATGCATTGGATATCCCGAACAAACAAAATTCCCAAAACCAAGACGAAATCTCAAAGACTTAGTTCATGTAATATGGTAAAAACACATTAAATCCTCCAGATTTAAATAATCATGTACACTTGCTTGATTTATGACTGATGCCTATGTGATGCTAAACTGTGAGTTAGGTGCAGAGGCAGAGATTATTGAAAAACTCAAGGAACTTGAACAAGTAATCGATGTCTTTGAGACAATTGGGACTCATGACATGTTAGTAAAATTGAAAGCAGACAATTTTGAAAAAATAAGAGAGATTGTTTCTATTAATATTCAAAAACTACCCAAAGTGCGTTCTACTTCAACTCTTATAAAAAAGGATAATTAAGATTAGTCATCATCTAATTCAAATGGCAGATGAAAAAAATGAGATTGAAAAACTTATTGATAATATGATAACTAGTGGCGATGAATTAGTTGCCAATTTAAAAACTGTATTACCAAACTCACTGGCAAAATCTATGGTTATGTTTCATGAATCAAATGTCATAAATCTAAAGAAAATCAAAGACTTTCTTAACAAATAGATTCAAAGCATCGATTCTCACTATTACTACTATATCTTTTTTAATCATTGTTTGATCATTTTGCTGTGACTAGATCTAGAACTATCTCTATTATTGTGAAAAAGAAAACAGGCGATGTATTTGATGCAATTCTACAAATTCCTCCAAAGATTATGTCTGATGCAAAAATGAATAATGATGGTTGGTGGTCCTTTACTGGCCTTCATGGTAAAGCTCGACTCAAATTCAATGAAAATAAGTCACTAGGAATCTTAGATCACCAGTATGTTGATGAAGAATCATCTTGGAATGTTCCAATGCGTGTGGTCTCTAGTGGTGATTTTTCTGAAGTTGTAATTACTTTGAACAAACCTGATGAACTATCTAATGAGCAGTTTGAACAAAGAATATCTGAAATTGGTGAGATGGTAGTTACAATGAAAAATATTATTGAATCTGACGCTTAAAACCCTGATCTGAAATTAATCTTTGACAATAATCTATGCCTGATAAGTACAAATCATTCCTTAGGGTTAAATGCAAATTTGATAATCATACACTGATAAAAAATGCCATATGAAGAAGTATGTTTTCAAAGATTAGAACAAGACAATCCAGAAGATTATGAAAAACTAAAATCTAAAAAATCTTCATAATCATGTTTCTCTAACCATTATCAGAATCCTCAGAATTATCGTTTTCTCTTCTACCTGGACCAACCATGTCTTCTGGCTTTATCTTGCTGTCCCAATTTCCTTTTACCCCTTTAACTAATGCAATGATTCCTGCACCAATAAAACCAATAATTAATGCAAAGAATAGTGTTTGATTAAATATCTTAAGCGAGCAGTTGATCTCAATTGGCGCCTCTTCATCAGAATACTTGTAACATGTTTCAAACTCATTTGATTCTATAGTTGCTGCCTGATAATCATGTCCAAATACTCCAAGAATAAGAAATCCTACAAAAATTAACGCAATACCAATCACGGTAAATCGCATATCACTCATACTTTTTTCCTCGATTGATCGTATTTACACTTTGACTTGAAAATCTTTGCATTATTTTTCAAGTAATGCTTTGAGATTTTTTAATGATGTCTCATAAAATGAGCCCATAAATGAAAGAAACTCTAAGAACTGTTTTTCAGACATCTTTTTGCTGTTAAGATATGATTGCCAAGTTAGCTTAACACTCTTTTTTGATTTTATCTTTATTGAAATTGTTGCAACATATGCCCTTAATGGTAATCCTTCAGTAGCAATGTATGTAAAATACTCTCTGTTCTTCCATGTAATTACATGTTCTTCAATTTTACTTCCGTCCACAAATGTGATTAGTCGAACTGCACCAACACCTCTTTTCTTCTTAGACAGATAAACTGTCTTTTTTACATTAACTACCCACGTTGGTAATCCTACAATGTTACTAATCTTTCTCCAGACTTTGTCATTTGATGATTTAATCGTGATTGTTTTTTTTACAGAACCCGTATGAAAAGATTTTTTTGGAGTTTTTGTCATATCATAACATAAAATCTAACGGATTTTAAATTTTAGTTGTACAACCATTTTTAATCCCCATAAAATAATAATATAAAATGGTATTTGGATGGGGTAAAAAGAAACAAGAGGAAAAATTTATAGAGAAAACTACTCGGGGAAAAGAGGTTCAGCTTTCTGATGTTCATAAAATTGTGGCTGAACTTGATCAATTACGAAAATCGCAAACCATCTTGGATATAAGATATCTAAGAAATAGTACTGAGCCATTGATAGATGATCTGATAAAAATAGGATATGTACTTGAAAAAGATAACCTCAAAGTTGATGATATTGACAAGATTCTTTCAATTATTGTAGTCAGAGGCAAAAAGCAGGTAATTGATGTTATCAAAAAAGATGTTCAACATCTACCAGAAATTTCATCTATTGATGATGCAAAAAAACTAAACTCATCTCTGAGCAAAATTCTTAAAAAACTTGGTGATGTCTTGGGAAGACAAACCAGAGTAATCCATATCTTTGCAAAAAAATACGCAAATCAATTAAAGGGAAATCTTGAAGTAATGAACACTAACCATTCTGAGATTCGTAAAGTACTAAAAAATTATGATTCTTCAAAATCAAATTCTTTTGAAATAACAGATTTACTAAATCAAATTAAAAATCTCAAGGAAACACAACTAGAAAAAAATCAAAAGTTCGGCAATGCAAATCAAAGCACACAGTCACTTGATGAAAAAATTATATCGATACAGAATTCAATTGAAGAGATAAAGTCTTCAGATGATTACAAAAAGTATATTGATTTGAAAAATACATTAGATGTGTTTAGTGCTCAAAAATCAAAGATAAAAAATAAGATTGATACACAATTTACAAAAATTTCCCGTCCTTTGAGTAGATATCAATACGGATCTTCTTTAGACAAAGAACAAAAAAACCTCTTGACTAACCTAGTTAAGAATCCATTTGATGTGATTCTTCCTCAAAATAAGGATTCTATTATTGTGATTTTAGAAAATGTTAGAAAAGGAATTTCCTCTGGCTCTATTTCTGTAAAGGATATTGACAAGTCTTTGTTTTACATTACTGAAACTGAGGAATCACTTGATGGATTTGTAAATCAAATTTCAGAATATTTAGAAAAATACGAAAAAATGAAAAATAATCTAAATTCTCTTAACTCTGATGAACTTGTGCTTTTGGAACAGGAGATGGCCAAAAATATCTTACTTAAGGAAGATTCACAGATCAAATCTGAAACTTTTCAAAGCGAGATGGATGAGATTGATTCAAAGATTCCACATCTTGTATCTGAAATTGAAGAGAAACTTGGACAATTCTCAAACACAAAATACATTGTATTAGTACCTTAAAATTAAATTACTCCGAAGTGAAGAATCTTTATGTTTTTCAAAAAGAAAAAGTTTGAACGTAAAGTATTGCTGCAAAAAGATGTACTTGATAGCATCTTATCATACTGCCAAATGAATCATCCAAATGAAGGAATTTTGATACTAAAGGGTAAATCAAAAAATGGAGAAATCAGAATAGATGGACTTGTAATTCCTCCTTTCAGTGAGACTGGACCAACATTTGCTGGATTCCCTAGTTCGTTTTTACCATTTGACATGAGCTATCTTGGAATTGTTCATTCTCATCCAAGCGGTTCAGCAGAACCTTCTGTTACTGATTCAAATAACTTCTTTGGGTTAGTTTCATTAATTGTAAAATCTCCATATGATGATGATTCTATTTTTGCATGGGACAGTGGCGGAAATTCTATTCCTCTTTCAATTGTATGAAATTTGTAAAAAATATGTTGAAAAATCTAAAAAAAACTGACAAAGCTTTATAACCTTTTTTTAAGATACAATTTATGAATTGGTTAATTATAAATCTTATTTGCTCTTTCTAGGTGCATCTCTTGCTATCAGTATTGGATTGCAGATGATCCTTCCATTTCCATATGGTTTGATGGCTGCACTGGGACTCTTTATTGCATTTCCAATGTTACTTAGAAGACGATACATGAATCGTATGCGTGGGTATGGTGGCAGCTCTGAAACACGAGGTGGTGGATTTTTTGGAATGGGTTCATCAGAGGATTCTGTCAAAGTTAGATATGTTTGCCTTGTTTGTCACAACAAACACAAAGGAGGCACTTGTCCACGTTGTGGATCAAAGACGCAACGTGCTGATTTTTAATCGTGAATGAAATATGGCATTAGAAGAATTACGAAAAAAAGTCCTATACCAAAACTCCATTGAGATATGGATTGGAGCAAGTAAAGAAAAAAACATAGACTGGTTTGAAACTGAAAATTACAAAAAATTCATTGCCTTTCTTCTAAAAAATAATCTAAACATGAAAAAAATGTCCATTTGCTTTGATGAATCAGACAAAGCATCTGAAGGTGGTCACAGCAAAAAAGTATTTGCTAACAAGTTGGCAGCATTTAATGATGAAAATTCATCATGCTATTCAATAAAATTGAACGATGGTAATATTGAATTAATTCGAAAATTTGACCTCTAGTTTAATTATCGTTTTAACTTTGGATTAACTATTACATCAAGTGCATTTCCAATAAAGACAAATGCAAGACCAGTTATTGCAATCATTACTCCCGGAGGTAGTATCCACCACCATAATCCTCTTGCTGCTGCACCAAAAATATTTGCGTCACGCAGAATCTGTCCCCATGTTGGGAATGATGGATCTCCTAGTCCTAGAAAACTAAGACCAGCTTCGGTGGTGATTGCAGCTGGAACAGATATTGCAATGCTTGCAAATGCATAAGGCAGTAACTGTGGTATAATGTGCTTGAGAATTATCTTGGAATCTTTTTGACCCATCATGTTTGCAGCATCTACATAACCTCGAGTCTTGATTTGAAGTGACATACTTCTTGATACTTTTGCAATTCCTACCCATCCAAACATCATCAAAAATAATACCATCACAAATATGCTATTACTAATTGTCACTGAAAGTATGATGAGAAATGGAAGTACTGGCAGTGCATAGATTACATCGTTGAATCTCATCATTGTATCATCCGTTTTTTTGCCCTTGAATCCTGCATAGACCCCATAAAGCAATCCCATAGTTACTGATGCAAATGCAACAACAATACCAATGAACAATGCAAGTGGTGTTCCCCACAATAATCCTATTGCTAAATCACGTCTTAACTCATCAGTTCCCATTAACCCAAAAGCTTTACCTCCTATGATTAGTTTTGATTCGGGAATCTGGACTTCAGAATTTACTGCATACACGTTTACTAAAAAAATATAATTCCCTTTCAGTGGCTCATTTATTTGTGTTTTTGAAAAAACAATGTCTTCAGCCGATAGTCTATCAAGAGTAAACGCAAATTGTCCTGATTGTAGTGACAAGTTTTTCTTTATTGCTCCATCTGTTGAAAAAATTCTTTCACTGTGAATAGTTTTCGAATTTGAGAATGGAAGAGATATTGATAACAATTCAAGTTTAATACCATCTGGTCTAATTACTGTCATTTGAAGTAAAGGCGACCCAGAATATTCTGATGAAAACTCGTATATGAAATCATTTGGAAAGTCATTATAATCATAATTAAATCCAAACTGATGTGATGTAAGTGTAATTTCTCCACTTGAATTTGTTTGAATATTTGGTGCCTCTAAAATTCTGTGTTCTGGAATCTTTTCTGTCATAAAGAAATTTACCCAAATTGGAATTGCAACCTTTGGATATGAAATCCAATTACTAGGATTGTTCCATTCTTGAAAAGTTTCAAGTGGAATTATAATCATGGTAATTATTGATGTTGCAATAAGTATTGTAAGAATAGTAATGCCTGCAATTCCCATCTTGCTTTTGAGAAATTCTTGCTTTATTTCTTGAGGAGATATACTACTCATTGACCTGTTCTCACCCTTGGATCAAAATAACCGTAAAGCAAGTCTGCAATGAATATGCTGACAAGAAAGAACACTGTGAGAACGTATGTGGAACCAATTATTACTGGCAGGTCCATTACTGTAATTGCCTCAAAGTATAGTCTTCCCATTCCTGGCCAATCAAATACTGCTTCTGTGATAATTGCACCGCCAAGAGATCCTGATAAGCTAAGTGCTAAAATTGTTACAATAGGTGGGGCTGCATTTTTTAGCGCATGAGAATAAATAATCTTATTTTTCTTGATCCCAATAATCTTTTTTGCCATGATGAAATCTTCTTGCATGATTCCAACCATGAAATTTCTTACCAAGTAGGCCCATGAACCAAAACCAATCATTACAATTGTAATTAATGGCAATGTCATGTGATACAACAATGCCCCAATGTACCCAGGATCTGATGACGAAATATCTGGAGTTGCTCTTGCAGGAAATATCTGCCAAGTAAATGCAAACAAGAATATCATTAGCATTCCTATCCACCATACCGGAAAACTGGAACTAATTATTGCAAAACTTGATGTAACTCTATCAGTAAGCGAGCCTACCTTACTGCTAGACAATGCTCCAAGAAAGATCCCTATAATTGAGATGATTATTGTAGCTGTTGTAAACAGCAGAATTGTTCTTGGAAGTTTCTCAAGTATGATATCCTTTACATCTGAAGAACCCGCGTCACTAATTAGAAATGTCGCATGTCCAAAATCAAGTAGTAGTATCTTGTACATTGTAAGACCTATCCTTTGAGGAGAATACCACGGTTCATCTAGCCCTAAAACTTTGATTCTCTGATCTATCTGACTCTGAATAAATGCTTCAAACTCTCCAACTGATGAAAAGCTTTCAGCTATTGCCGGCGTCTCAATGATCTCAGCTCTTACCTGAAAAACAATTCCTTGTTTTAATATGGTATCCATGTTAGAGCCAACAAGTGCGATTGTAATCAATATCGTAATCATCAAAACACCAAACATTGTAACCATTCTTGTGGCAATGTATCTCTTCAGACCCAATAATCTCAAGTAATAAAATTGGTTTATAATAATTTCAACATTACACACCTCTGACAATGTACTAAAGACAAATAGTTCTCACTTAGAGACAATCAGAATCTTCAAGCAAGAATACCCCTGATTCATTTTAGACTTTTTAGATCAATCTTTCCCAGAAATGCCTTGTTTTTTGTAATTACTATTGGACGCAAGATTAATCCTGGATACTTTACCATCAATTTGATTATCTGAACATCTGTCTTTTTGTTATTTTCCAAGTCTAGTTCTTTGTACATCTTGTCTCTTTTTCTGAGAAGTGTCGATGGCTTTCTTCCTGTCATTTTAATGATCTTTTTTAGCTCTGTCTCTGAAAATGGGTCTTTGAAAAAGTCTCTTTTCTCAATATCTATATTCATTCTCTCCATCTCTGTAATTGCTTTTTTACATGTGATACATGTTGACTTGTGATACACCTTCAATTCACTTTTTATGCGTAAATTGGTTTAAAGATTGTTTAGAAAAATAAAAATGCTGTCATGCACAGCAGTGGATTTTTTGAAATCTTCAGAATCTCTTTCAAATTTACATTCTTTCCATACTTACCAACTTCTTTTTTTTGGATTGAAAATGCTGACTCGTTACTTATAGAATATATTTTTCCACCACAGGATAGGCAGGATATGGAAATCTATTTTCATGAAATTATATTATGTGTTTTTGAATATAAGGTGCACGTAGAATTTATCAATCGTTCATTGATTTTCTGAATTTTCTTCACTAGTTTGATTATCATTAGAATCTTCTTCAGATTGTTTATCTATGTATTCTTGATTGAATTGTTCTAGAACCTCTCTTGGAAATGAAAGTATGTCTAGATATGCTTGTCTTGCTTCATCGAATGTTCCACCATTAACAAGAATTTCATCTCTGAGTTTTTGTGCTTCCTCAAATGTGTTCTTTGTGAAATTAAGTTGGCTTGCAACTAGGTCTCTAATCTCTGGATTGAGACTGTTAATGTAATCATCATACTGGTACCCTCCATAGGTTCCAGCACCTGGATTGAATTCTTTAATGGCCAGATTTCTTAGATTTTTGGCAATCACTCTTTGTTGTTCTAGATACATTTGTTCTTCGGTAGGTTGACTAACTTTTCTTTGTTCCAAAATTAATTCTTCTAGTAATCCATGATAATATTTGAATAACGTTTGTCCAATTGGGTCTTTCTTAAAATTGGTTTTGTTTGCACTTAGATACTTCCTTGCTTCATCAGTGGATAGTTTTTCTTGTAATGTTGAAACTGGAGAAATATCTCCCTTTACCTGAAATTGAGTACTTGATAATCCTGTCTTACCATTCCATGACGCAATCACATTTACTGCATACGTTCCTGGGATTCGTTGAAAGTCTTCGAACTCTCCTCTAAAGACTCCGTAAGGATCAGTAACTACAATTGTAGTATCTGAACCTGTTCTAATGAGAATTTTTGCTTCAATTATTGGTTTGTAAGAGTGGTCAACTACTTTACCTGTAACTACTACAGTTTCTCCTGAGTAAATGACTCCTTTTTGTGTATTAAAATCAATAAGCAAGTCCCACAGTTCTGCCTCTGATGTTGGAATGAATGAAAATATCATAAAAAATGAAAATAATCCAACTACTATTGCCTTGTTTTTGAACACATGCCATTCTTCTGATTTTTCTTGTTAAGACAAAGTATGAAGAAAAATTTGCTAATTTTTAATTTAATTTGAGTAATTTTGTTCATTTTGGGACTGGTCATATCTCAAATCTCAACTAATTCTTAAACCCCTACTGTCAATTACTAGTATATGATTTGCGCTGCATGCGAAACAAGGAAGCACTTTGAGTGTATTGATTGCATGAATAATCATAAGACACATCTATGTTCCTGTGATTGCCATGATGAAAACACTGAACCTCACCCAACAGGAAAATCTCACTGATCTTAATACTTGAATTTTCTTTCAATATCCTGTGCCATAAATTCTAACTCACTTGTATCTCCCAACTTTCTGTATGTTAATTTTTCAAGAGTTTTGATGATGCTAATTGCTGCTCTGTACTGTGGAATATCTGGCTTATTTAGTTCACCATACATACCTATTCCGTGAATTCCATTTTTCTTTGCAAATCCTAGAATCAGTCCGTTGAATCCTGTAATTATTGATTTTTGAGGGGTTGTATCAACATTAAGCCTCTCCATCTGTTTTGTCAGCTCGATAGATGTTGTAGTAATGTATGTCTTGGGATTGTTGTCTAAAACTCTGTTAGTGCGAAAACCTCCAAACGTATAGATGAACTTTGCAGAGTATTTTTTTGCGACATCAATTACATCCTGACACAAAGAGTTTATATCACTATTACTTTGAGGTTGTCCTTTTCCTCCACCAAATATTATCAAGTCATCTGTATACTTGTACTCCCAACTCTCATTTGGAAGATCAATGTATCCACCCATATCAATGACATATGTTGGATCTGGTATCTTTGCAATTCTGAATGTTTTTGTTTTTAAAGAACTGTTGATAAAATTTACTACAATACTTCCAACATTTCCCATGTCTTGCATTGCCGCAATTACAATTGGTTTTTCTACGTTTGGTTCTTTATCCTGTACAAATTCCACAATTTTTCTGAAATGTAATGAATTTTAAACATATACTGTGATTAAAAAAATCTAAACGGAATTCTTTTTATGTATAGTATCTTTTGAAGCCTTCTTCAGTTGCATAAAGTTCTACTTTAATTCCAGAAAATCCTTTATTCTTTACTACTTTGATCAATTTTTGTTCTTCTAAATCTTTCAAAATCTTTTCTAATTTTTGACTATCCATGCCTAGGTTTTTTTGAATTTTATTGAAATCCCTGACTCCTCTGTTTAACTCCCCTAGAACTTGCATCTCTTTGTTTTGTGGTCTTTCAAATGATTCTTGCTTTTCAAATGATTCTTGCTTTCCAAATGATTCTTGTCTTTGCTCTATTCTTGGGTTATCTAGACTATACTGATTTTCAGTAAATGTACTGTTTCTTTTTTTCCATTTTCTCACTAGGCGAGGAATAATTCTTACTAGTGGAATCATGAAAAATATCAGATAAATCCACATAAAACCTTCTTCAGCCATATCTAAAGTTACGTGTAATGATTCATTATTTGTTATTTTGTATTGTAATCTAAATTATGCTGAGCCTAGAGATCTAACAAAGTTTTTTCATAAATTTAGAACTATATCCTATTTTAACTCTTGTAGCCTTTAGATTTGTTTTTTAATTAAGTTAATAGACATGAAAGATTCATAAGGCAAAAAAATTACCTATCGACAAATTATGGAAACATCACTAGAAATAATTGGCACATTGGAATACGTTCTTGACAAATATTCCAAAATCTGGAGCTGGAAAATTTCTGGCACTCGTGCAGTAAGCATGATCTCAAAACTAGTTCCTGAATCTTGGTATGGAGAAAATGTGAACGAAGTAATCATTCCAGATAACACTGAAAACATAAAACAAATTAAACTGATTATGGATAGATATCCACTTGAAATTTTATCAAAATATGTATGGCAAAGAAAAATTGTAAAGACATATGCGCCAAAACCAACTTTGCCTCCAATTAAACACAAGCTAAAACGTGCAAAAGCTGGAGAACAATTCAGAGGGAAGCTCTTGAATTTCCAAAAAGAAGGGCTAGATTTTTTGCTAAAATCTTCTGGAAATGCGTTACTAGCTGATGAAATGGGACTTGGAAAAACTGTGGAGACATTATCTTATGTTGCTACTGAAAAGCAAACATTCCCTGTACTTGTTGTTGCACCATTAGTTACATTACATAACTGGAAACGAGAGATTGAAAAGTTTCTAAAGAAAAAGAGTAGAAACGGACGAATATTAGAATTTGAATCTCCTAGTGTTACACTTATCCGATCTGGAAAATCTCAAGAACTTCCAAAGACTGATCTTTATGTAATCAACTATGAATTACTTTTAAAACGAAATGATGACTTGGCAAAACTTGGAATAAGGACTATTGTTTGTGATGAGGTACAAAACCTAAGATCTAAAACCACACAGAAATACAAGGCAATTAAAAAACTTGCAGCACTTCCTTCAGTATTGTATAGAATTGGTCTTTCAGGTACTCCAATATACAACCGAGGTTCTGAAATCTGGCCA
The DNA here is from genome assembly GCA_022573895.1 of Nitrososphaerota archaeon. Classification (GTDB taxonomy): domain Archaea; phylum Thermoproteota; class Nitrososphaeria; order Nitrososphaerales; family Nitrosopumilaceae; genus Nitrosopumilus. Next base: position 33,963 of record JACZTB010000009.1, on the reverse strand, counting down.
ATTATTGATATCATAAAGCCTGGACTTCTTGGCAGCTTTAAGGAATTTTGTGAGTACTTTTGTTATGTCAATGAAAAAGGAAAAGCTATTGTTTTAGAAAACAAGCGAGATTCGCTACGACATGAATTACAAAAACATGTAATGTTAAGAAGGAAAAAATCTGATGTTCTCAAAGAACTCAAAGCCAAGGTTCGTTATAAAGAAATCATTGCATGTGATACTGATTATTATCTTAAAGAACTAGACAAAATTTGGAAGAAGCTTGAGGAAGAACAAAAAAATGCAGAAACAGAATTCTCAAAGTCTGCTTCATATCAACGAGCAATTCAAAGTGAGAGACAGATTGCAGGTGTTGCAAAGCTTCCACATGTAATTAATTTTGTCAAAAACATTATGGAGATTGAAGAAAGTGTTGTAGTGTTTTGTCACCACAGGATTATTCATACACTACTTCATAAAAGTCTCAAGGAGTTTTCTCCTGTTTCTATAATTGGCGGACAAACAGATTCATTTAGACAGGACCAGATTGACAAATTCCAAAATGGAGAATCAAAACTAATGATTGCAGGTCTTCGTGCAGGAAATGTTGGAATTAACTTAACTAGAGCAAAATATGTCATCTTTGCAGAACTTGATTGGAGTCCTGCAATTCATAGACAAGCAGAAGATAGACTCCACAGAATCGGTCAAAAAAATACTGTTTTTGCATACTATTTGATTGGAAACGGAACACTAGATGATCATGTTGCAGATATTTTGGTAGATAAGAGTTTTGAGATTGATGCGATAATGGATGATTCAGTTGACAACTATGAAAACAAGGATAAAGCAAAACTCATCTTAGCTCAAATACAAGACAAGATTAGCTTAAAATAACTAAATCTCTAATCTATCTTTTAGTTTAGATAGTTTTCCAGTAATGCTATTTTTTTCTGTTTGATCTATTTGAGATCCTTGAATCATCTCTATAATCTCATCAATTAGACCTAAAATCTCTTTTTCTGGCTTGGGTTCACCAAAATTGGTGTTATCAAAGCCCTCCGTCTCTGTCTTGTCAATTTCTTCTACTCCTTCCGGCAATATCTCATAAACTTTGACAAGTCTGCCCTCTTGTCTCTGTGGTGACATTAGAACAAATTGATTCTTCCTTAATTTTTCTAAATCTTCTTTCAGTTTATCTTTAGATGTCCTAATAATGTCTGTAATCTGTTCCATACTGCAAGACTTTATCTGAAGAAGACGCAAGATTTTTGCCCATGTTGGAATGTTGTTACTCCAAAGAATTTCTCGAGCAAGATCTGTAATGGAAAAAGAACCATCACTATTCAATGATACCAGTTTTCTGTCTTTTAGTGAGGCAAGAACATCAAGAATTCTTCCAACTCCTAATCTCTTTAACTCTGAATTCTCTAAATTGTTTTCATTAAATGTTCCATTCTCTTTAATTGCCAAATGTAAAATTTCTAAATCAACTGTTCCTAGTTTTCTCATGTTTTACATTATCCTCCAAGATTTTTCGTACCATCATAATAACCAAAAACGTTTTTTCAATAAATACTTGATTCGCCTTTTGTGCTTGAAGAATATATGTGGATTCAAATAATTTAATTTATGGTCAAATATCAACTTCCAAAACTGTCTTATGAATATGATGAACTAGAGCCTTTTTTAGATGCAGAAACAATGAAAATTCATCATCAGAAACATCATCAAGTATATGTTGATGGGCTTAACAAATCACTTGAACAAGTTGGTAGCGCATCTCACCCTGAGTATATTTCATCTATTCTCTCTAATCTAAAATCAATTCCTGAATCAGGGCGAAGTGCAATTAACTTTTTTGGTGGAGGTTTTGAGAATCATAGATTGTTTTGGGAAACGATGATTCCAAACAGTGATGGAACCCCTGGAGGAAAACTAGAAGACTCGATTGATGTTTATTTTAACAACTTTGAGAATTTCAAGAAAATTTTTTCCGAAAAAGCAACTACTATTCAAGGAAGTGGTTGGTGTTGGTTGGTCTTCAATCAGACTTATAATAAAATTGAAATCATTACAACTCCAAATCAGGATAGTCCATGGACCATTCAAAAAATACCATTATTAGGATTAGATGTTTGGGAGCATGCATACTATCTAAAGTATCAAAACAACAGACCTGATTATATTAAAGCATGGTGGAATGTTGTCAATTGGGATTATGTAGAAAATAGATTCACAGAACTTCCTGGATAAAATATCTAATTTGGACAAATTCTTTTAAAGAAAAATACTATTTTTCTTTTAATGAATAAGAGTCTAAGATACATTGCACTTCTTGCAATTATTCCCTTATTTACTACAGGGTTGACAACTGATTATTTCACAGATGCTGATGCTATCAAAGGCAAAGGCGTTGGAACCTCAAAGTATGGTTCTAGTACAAATATCTGTGGATTACAGTTATGTTCTGAAATTCCAGGCGGTAAAGCCGCATGGATGGAACAGCAAAAAATGCCAACCCTTGTAGCGCCAGTTACTGAAGAAGAAACCATGATGGAAGAAACCATGATGGAAGAAACCATGATGGAAAAAGTAACTGAGGCAGATCTGGGTTCTGTACTTAGATTATCAAGAGCAAACGTTCCAGCAGTAATTCCACTGCATCAAGGATACTATGATGGCGGAGATGTTTATTTTATCATCACTGACTCTAGTGATCCCAAGCATGCAGAAATAATTACAGAAAATCAAGGATGGCAAGTAGAACTTGCACCATTATTGATTAATGCTCCTGATGCAGCACTTTCTAAAACATACATGTTCACCAACGGCATTGAAGGCGCAGGTGTACATGGTTTCCAAGGTGAAGTCTTTACAAGTACTCCTACACAAGTAGATATGTACAGCGCATTGGCTTCTCATGTACATGTTACATGGAATGAAAGTACAACATCAAGAATACTTAATTCAGATTCGATGATTTTGCAAGCAGCTGACAACGGAGAAATTACATTAACTGAGCTTGATGTAGTTTTGAACATGCCACAAATTATTTGGCCTGATGGTCAGATGATAGTTAAAGAAGACAAAACTTTGACTGACGACACACCATATGGTGGTGGCCAAGTTCTTGATATAGATACAGAAGAGATGACTGTAACTTTCATTGCTCATCGTGGATGGGGTCCAGATGGTAGAACAATCTATTACATTGTAACAGATGCTACTCCAAGTGGTCCTGCCGGAATGATGGGTGTTGTGAGTGTGACATCATCTGCAAGCTTAATTGCAAATTCAGCAGCAGTAGACTTGTTTCAGTTCAAAAATGGTCTGAAAGGCACTGGTCCATTAGGATTCCAACCAGGAATAGCTGCATCAGCTCCTGGTGACGCAAACTATTCTCCTATGTGGAGAATTTTCATGATAGGTTGGGATAATCCTGATGAAGCACAATTGCTAGAAACATTAGATGATATGAACGCATACAGGGAAGCTGGCTTGATCAACATTGGTATTGCTCGTCCAATGGATAGTGACCACATTGTTAATTGTCCATTTATTGATCCATTCCAATAAGATCTAATCTCTTTTTTTTTAAATTCTTTACATATGTTAATTTTGATTAAAAAATTGTAACAAATTTTCAGAGAATCATCTACTTGATTTATCTTTGATTATGATGATATTACTTCATGAGTATTGCTGGAATGTATATGTTAAATACAGAAGAATACAAAGCAGAAAAAATCAAACAAGCCCTTGATATGCTGTATGTAGATAGGGTAAGTGAATTTCGTGAATTGTCGTTAGTACTTCTTACTGAAAAGGCATTACAATCCATGCCACACTGGAAAGAATTTGTTTTGAATTTCTGCTTGGATGTTGAAGAGGCCTTTAAGACATGGACTGGTAAAAGCAATCTTTCAGTAAAATCTCCACAAAAAGCTTTGACACTGTTAAGACAGCTGGCACATGACAAGACACATATGAATCAACTTACTCATATGCTTAATTTGTCATGTACTATTTCAATTGAATTCAAAGAACTCTACAGTCGCCTAAAGTGACCTCTTTTTTTATTTTTGATTACAGTAAACGAATTCAACTAGAATTTTAAATAAAAAAATTTTGGTTATGTATAGATAGAATCCTTAACAGACGATTAGCAACATACACATTTAGTTATGATTGATTCATCTGTTTGGAACAACAAATAAGGTCACAATCTTCTTCATCACAAGGCTTTGTGACTTTTAGTTCGAGACCACATTCTGAGCAAGTATATGTTTGCCCATCTGCCATATTACCCATATTATACTCAAAAGACAAGTTACTATTAAGTCAAAAATAAAAAAACGAAATTATGTGTTTAACTTCTGTTCAAATACAGACATGATATACCCCATAATCTCTTTATTCAAAGTTGCAAACGATTTTGTATTTTGATTAAATGTTTTAAACGCCTGCTTCGTCGCCTCTGATGTATCTACATTAATTTTATTTTGTTGGGCATATGCTTGAATAGCGAAATCCGTAATATCACGAATAGTTCTTAGAACAGAATCAGGAACTTGTATCTTGTAACCTGCATTTATCGCATATTCTTGTTCCAAAGAAATAGCTGATTTAATCACAGTTTTCCATGCATCAATGTAATCTTGCTGAAGTTTTGCGACTGATTGATGATATTTAGGAGAATATTTTTCAATCTCGTTAAAAAATCGCGCAATATTTTTGTTAGATACTTCAAAGATATCTTTAGATTCACTAGCAGATTTATTCATTTAAACTACAATAGATACATTTTAGATAAGACTAACTATAAACAAATTAAACATTTGTTTAAAGAACTATGTTGAATTTATCTTTTAATTACTTGATCATTATCTACTCTGGAAAATTCTAAAACGTATCCCGTATTCATAAAATCTCATCCTCCAAATTTTTGATGTTTTGATTAATATCTGATTGTATTCTTATTCTAAAGATATTATTGGAAATAACTTTAATTCTTGAATTTTTTATCAATGTAAAGGTGGCTGAAAAAATTAAGCTGATTTTTTATTTTCTAATTTTAAAAAAGAGTTTTGGATATTTTATATTGCTATAAAATGCAAGTTAACTCATTAACAAAATAATTGTTTTTAACTATTAAATTCTATATTTTTACATGGATTTCATGTTAGAGGAAGAATTGATAGATTTGATGACATTTTGTCTGCAAAACGTAGATTCTGCACAAGTACCTGAAAAACATAAAAGAATTACCGATATTGGTCATGAACTGTATGCTGATGGCGGAGTTGATGCTTTGGAGAACTTCTTTTTTGTTTTAAAAAACAGAATTACACAAGAAATAGAAAAAGATCCATCCCCAATGCGTTCGCTATGGAATGGCCTTACTGATGAATGGCAGTACTAAACTCCTCTACTGAGAATTTTATCCTTTGCCAATTCTGAAAATGGCTGTATTGCATGTTGGGCAAGTGCCCTTAATTGCATGTTTACCATTTTTCATGGTGTATGGTCCAGCGCTTTGAATTTCACGTTTATCTCGGCACTTTACACAATATCCTATTGTCATAATTACACTAAGATTAGGTTCTATTAGCGAGAACTTGTTGAACTTTTTTCACAAAGAAGCAAATCTTCGATCTCAATTACTGTGTATCCTGACAATTTTTTTCTTATTGAATGTTTTTTTGATTAATTTAGGAACAAATTATTCAAATTTCTGATATAATTGGAATGTTTTTGAACCAAATTGTTTTGTTAAAATTTTAACTGACGTTTATTTGTAATGTGGTGTATTCAACTAATGCGCTATGATTTATCAAACCTTCCCAAATAAAAATTTCTGCTGTATATTTACCTGATTCATTTGGCATCCATGATAATGATAGACTGAGTTTTTGCTCTGGTGTAAGCTGTCCACTAATCCATCCCAACGAAACAACAAAACCTATTTTGTTTTTTATTTGAACAATATATACAAAATTTTGTGATTCTTCTTGAATATTTGTAACATCAACTGAAACCTGAATCTGATGATTTACATTAATATTGTCAACTATGGATGTACCAATTGCATTTTCTAATCTTGGGTCGTTAATTGTTACTCTTTGTAACTCAATCAATGCAAATACTGGGGTAAAACTAATAGAAAGTATTAGTAGAATTCCTAATAATCCTAAAAGTTTACCTAACACGATATTTTGGACAGTTTTTTGGTAATAAAGCGTTTTTGCGTTGATATTTTTTGATCACATATCTAAATTATCTAAAAATTTTAAGGTTTTCTACAATAGTGCTTTTCTTTGTAATTACCTTGTCTGGATTGAGCACATTTTTTGGATCAAAAAATTTTTTGATTTCTTTGAATACTTGATAGTTTTTGGCACCAAACTGTTTTTTAACAAATTCAGAGCGTGCAAGACCATCACCATGCTCAGCAGTAATAGTTCCTTGAAGTTTGATTACTTCCTCAAAGTACTGAATTGCAATATTTTTGATGGTCTTTATTCTTTTTCTATCTAAAATTAACTGAACATGAATATTCCCATTTCCTATATGTCCATATACAATTGATCTTAACTTGTACTTTTTGTTTATTTTGTTTAGAACTAAAAATAATTTTTGAAGATTTTCCAAAGGAACTGCAGCATCTTCAATGATATGTGGAATTCTTTTTTCTTTTTTCATTGATTTTAAACTATAATGTAATGATAAATCTCTATACTTCCACCATTGAGAAATATCTGAATCTGTTTTTAATTTCTTGATAATTTTTCCTGTGATAATTAATTTAATTTTTTTTTCATTTGAACTAATTTTATCATCATATTCTACAAACAGCAGACACTTGATTTTCTTGTCAAACTTAAACTTTATTTGCTTAAGGATAGTTCTATCTATAAATTCAATTGCAGAAGGTTTAGTTTTATTGATTTCAATGCAGTTTTTTATTGCATCTTTAATAATTTTATATTCTATTACAAAAAGAATTCGTTTTCTTGGTTTGTCTTTGATATTTAGCTTTGCTGATAAAATAATTCCAAGTGTTCCTTCAGAACCAATGAATACTTTATGAGTATCATTAATTGATTTTACTTTATCGATTCTATACCCTGAAGAATTTTTTGTTACATTTGGAAATTTTTTTCTGTCAATTTTTCTTGCAAACTCTAGAATCTTTTTTGCAACTCTTTTATTTTCTGGCAGAGTAATTTTATTTCCATTTCCATCAATAAATGTAATCTCTTTTACATTATCAATTACACTTCCATACTTTAGACTTCTACTTCCACTGGCATTATTTCCCAACATTCCTCCAATTGAACAAAAAGAACCAATTGACGGGTTTGGCGGAAAAAACTTTTTGTGTTCATCAAGTTTCTTGTCTAATTTGCCCTTGCTTGTACCTGGGCCTATAGTAACATGGTATTTAGTGAGTCTGATTGAATCAAAATTCTTCATTTCAAGTATAATTCCATTGTTTAATGAGCTTCCAACAAGACCAGTTCCTGCACCACGTACGGTGACTGATGTTTTGAATTTTTTTGCAATTTTTACTACATTGATTACATCATTTTCATTTTTTGGAACTACTATTACCTTTGGAATTATTTGGTATGAGCTTGCATCTACCGAATAAAATTCCTTGAATTCCTTTTGGAAAAATACATCTCCTTGAATTGTTGACTGGAGTGTTTTTATAATTGATTTTTTCATTTGGTGAATCTAAATTTTGATTCTATAATAGTCCCATCTTTCAGGATCAAAAAGTGTTACAAACTCTGCTTGTTCTCTGTCTATTCTTGCTTTGATAACATCTCGTAACGCAAAACTTGTTAGATATTTGTATTTCATGGAGCATGCTTGTAAGATAAACATATGACGCATCTCACTTCCACCTTTTAATCCCCAATATCCCATCTTCAATGCTAGTGGTTCCAAAAATATTGTATTTTCTAGGCCATAATTCTCGTCTCTAATCTCTTCACGTAGCTTGTATTTCTCAAGTGGCCCTCCTTTGACAAATCCAATAATTTCACCATTTTTGTCATTTAGTCTAAGTGTGTTAATGATTATCTGTGGATCTCTAATAGATTTCTCAAAACTTTCTTTTTCAAATTGAAGTGGTCTTGGTAACTCTAAAAATATTTCAAATAGTGTCTTGATAAAATTTGGATCATTTCTTGTTGTCATGCATTCTATTGTTGGAACTAACTTGAGATTTTCATAAGCATAATCTGCTTGAATAGTAATTTCTTGCTGTCTAATTTTCATAAATGACAATACAGTGTCAAAAAAGTTCTTTCTCATCTCTTTTGGAAGAACCTTTAGAATGCCTTTTATCATATCTGACTCTTTATTTAATAATTCTTCAAAATATGCAACTGAACTTCTAATAATCAATGATGGTCTCCATGCAAGCGCATGTGCATTCATCTTAGCCATCTCAATTGCTTTTGTAAAATCACCTAATACATAACCGCTAATTCGATCTGTTACTGATAGATACTCACCTATTTTCATTATGTGTTGTTGATATTGTTGGTTGTTTCTTGTTAAATCCGAATTTTGAAAACATTGTTTAATTTGTTCTTCTGCATTTTTTCTAAGATCTCCACTCCATGGATATGTTGTTCTTAAAATCAATACTTTAAGAATTTCTAAATCTATTTTTGTAGAGTCGATTAATTGACGAAGTTTTCTATCAGTTGAAATAAATTTTATAACACTTTCCTCATGTGGTTTATCAATGTTTTTTTCAGGATCAAAGTCGTGAAACAACGCAGCAATGTATAGATATTTTTTGTCCTCATTAGTGAATTGTACTCTGTCTTGTTTTGTAGCTAAAAGTGAAACATATGTTACTTCTAATTCGTGATTAATGTTATGATATCCGTAATAATCAGCTCCAAGACCATGACTTTCAAACAAGTCGATGGTATAATCTAGCATCTCAACATAATTATCATCTTCTAATCCATTTTGTACCATTAGACTGATAATCTCATTTCTCATTGAATTGGTCTTTGCAAACTGTTGCAATAACACTCGATAATGATTCTTGTTTTTAAAGATGGCTTACACAGGCTAGAAATTCTGTTTAATTTTTAGAGGTTTCTTGGAAAGATTCAATAAAATTATGATCTTTATAATTTTAAATGTCGTTGAACCTTGATTTGCTTAAAATTTTGATGGAGTTTAATGAAAGAAACTCTCCAGAGTACATGCTTTACCTAAATGATGATGCTTTTCCAATTACTTGTGTATCGATAACAAATTCACCCACTCCTGTGAATGAACCTACCACTCGTGGGGGTGTGTATTTTTCAGATAAATTTGCCTACAAGTTGAAAGGGGTGATAGAAGACCTTTCTGTGGTTCCATTACTAACAGAAAAGATGCTTGGACCAAACACCGAATTTAGTGAGCTCAAAATCTTAACCCAAATAGAATCTGATGGAAAACTGATGAATCTTGAAATCTTTACCAATCTTACAAATAGCGTACAGACTCCAAATTCCATTGAACTTAGCATGATAATAGTCAGACTAGAATCAGTCTAGTCAACTTTCAGATATCTGTCATACTTTTCTCTTCGTTCCTTATCTGAAAGTACTTCGTATGCTTTGTTTATTTCTGCCATTGCTTCCTCAGAATCTTCTTTTGTTTTGTCCGGATGTGTCTTCTTTGCCAACTCTCTGAACTTCTTTTTAATTTCTTCTTGTGTTGCATCTCTTGGAACTCCTAGAGTTTTATAGTAGTTTGGAAGCTCATCGTTATTTGCAGCATCACGAAACTCTCTGTCTTCTTTTATGTTTTTTCTATTCCCTATATCTTCGTAATCTTCTCCCCAGTCCGAGTGATACTTTTCATATGTCCTATCTCTCTTTGATTCAAGATCCTCCGTGTCATATGATGTTTTTTTTCTTAGTATGATGTCTTTTGCTAAAAATAAAACGATTATAATGATTGCAATTATAAAACCCCCAAATAGCATTATTTTTTCTTCATCAGAAACTTCAAGATCCATATTTGACTTGTCAGTTTGCGCAAAAGCTATTTGTAATGTTCCAATGATAATTATAAAAATTATAAAAATACCGAATAGTTTCAATTTTTCTTACCTATGTTAATCTGAAATCTTCTTTTGCAGTATTTAGAACCACATGAGTAATGGTGTTTTCCACGTTAGGGATGGCAGCCAACCCCTTTACAAACTTGCTCAATTCACTTCTTCCCTTGAATTTTGCTATGATTATCGTATCTGTAGAACCTGTAATATCATAAACTCCACATACATTTTCAAATTTTGATATCTCATTTTCAATATCTTCAATTTTGTCGTTTTTAGCTATAATTTCAATAATCGCAGTAAGTGCATATCCTAGTTTCTCATGGTCTACAATTGTTGTGTATCCACGAATGATCTTTTCTTTTTCTAACTTTTTGATTCTAGATAGTATGGTAACCGTTGACATTCCAAGTTTTAATGCGAGCTGTCTGGCTGATAGTCTTGCATCAACCATCAAATTTTTGAGAATCTTCTCATCTGTCTGATCCATCTTCATATTTTATAATATAGAAAAATTTATTTAAATTTTCAGTGAATAGTTGTAAATTTGTTCAGTTTTATCTAATCTCTTTTAGGAACTATTTTTCAGATTTAATACAAATGTTCTCTTATGTTATTTATGGCTGAAATTCAAGACCTTGTAACAAAGGGGCAATCATTCCTGAAAGACAGAAAGTTCAATGATGCCCTTGGTTTCTTTGAACAAGCACTTCTTATGAATCAAAATGATCCAGATCTTTGGAACTATAAGGGAATAGTACTTCGAAGCATGGGCAGATACGAGGAAGCAATGGAATGTTTCAACAAGTCATTGAAGATCGATCCTAGAGATAAAAACGCATCTTGATTTTGTACTGGCTAATTGTGAATCTATATTATTACCCAAGTTAATATGTTTTTTTTGGAGACTTTTTTCTAAGACCCATTTAAGGAATAAACAGTTTTTCTCGTGATTTTGTAATTTTCTTAATCTTTCCTAATTTGAGTTTGGTTGCTTTCTTAACGATTTTGTTATGATCTGCATTTCTAGTTGTTGTCATATAAAGAAGATGGTCCTTATCCAATGGAATAACTATTCGTTTTATCTTGCCGTACTGTGCAATTACAAATTCACCTTTACCAATCTTTGAGGCAAATTCATTTCGTAATGACCAAGCTCGTGTAGCCGATTCAAGTGATTTTAGACTTTCTCTTTGTGTCAGAAGATTTTTTGCATTTGATCTATGTTTACTATGCTTTACTTCACCAAACATGTTACAAACTGTCGCAAATCTGATATCAGGACTTATTTTTAATGCCTTTTCTATCAAATCAAGATAAGGAAATCCCATGACAGACATACGTGATGATCAAACTTAAAGGATCTTTAACTAAAAGTGTGAGTATAATATTGCATGGTAATTCAAAATGATGCTGAGTGTAAGGATATGATTAAAAAATTAGACAAAGGATTACCCCCACAAATGATTCATGAAATTATTATTTATCTTGAAAAGACTAAGAATACTGAATTCACAATTACACTGGTGAAATACCTGAATAATCAAAATATTCAGGCAAGAAACTCACTTTGGGCCCTTAGCAGTCAAATAGCAATGATAGGCGAAGATGTTGGTAAAATCAAACAACACTTAGGGATTCAATAAATCATGTTATTGAAGACTTGAATTTTATTTGTTACAAATTTATTTTGAGAAACTTTACGTTGAAATGGTTTCTCTGACCTACTAATATCAAGACAAAAATGTATGGTGCAAGAGTAAGTATTGATTGAATTTAAGTTGAATCTGGGATTTTTTCTAACACCAAAAAATATTTTCCATCAAAAAATGAATGTGAGCCCATATGCTTGATTGAATGATTATAGTCTTTCAATTTTGAATTTTGTTGATACTCAATTTTGAGTGGATCTATGACTATAATATCTAGCAAACTAAAACTACATTATTAACAAAATACTGTCTAATACTGTGAGTAATGAAATAGATAAGATGTTAAATGAAGCCTTCGAGTTTGCAGAGGACGGAAATTATTTTGATGCATTAAGACTCTATGATCTGGCACTCAAAAAAGAACCTGATAACATTGGTGCACTTGTTGACAAAGGGGTAACTCTGCAAAATATGGGAAGACTGAAATTTGCAATTCGCTTATATAATAAGGCACTTGCCATCTCTCCAAATAATCTTGATGCAATTCTAAATAAGGGGGCAGCATTACATTCAGATCAGAAGTATCAAACAGCAATCGAGTGTTATGATGCAGCTTTGAGGATTGACAAAAAATGCGCGATGGCCCTTGCATACAAAGGACTCTCATTAGGTGAGTTGGGACAATTAGATGATGCAATAAAACATTTCAAGAAAGCACTATCAATTGATCATCACTATGACTTGGCAAATATATCCAAGAACATTGCCCAAGAACTGCTAAAGTCAATCAAAGAAAAAAAAACTAAAATACAGTAACGTCGCCAGGTGCAGGCTCTCGTTTAATTTGTTTTTGATCTGATTCAAAGAAGTCTTTATGTTCTGTATTTTGATGATCTCTGAGTTTCTCTAGATTCTCAAAACCCTCATGACACAAGAAACATTTAGGTTTGTGTTCATCAACTAGCGGAAGTACCATGATATCAATAGTGTGACTGACTACTTATTTCTTGAGACTATAAGGAATATATCATGATGAGCAAATGACACAATATGCTAGAACAACTAGTTAGAGATTCTCAAGCCTTAGATCGAGCAATTGCAGGAGAAGAATTATCCTATAAAGATGGTCTTGAACTGATGAATTATGACAATCTGCACCTACTTGGAGCAGTTGCAGACGCTACAAGGAAGAAACTAGTTGGCGATACTGTTACTTTTGCAGTATCTTACTACATGAACTATACAAACGTCTGTGCTGCCAGCTGTCAGATGTGTGCATTTTATCGAAAAGAAGGGGCAGATGATGCATACACACTAACTCCACAAGAAATCGAACAAAGAGTTGCAATTGCAAAACAGATGGGTGCAACCGAAGTTCATATTGTTGGCGGATTCCATCCAAAACTTCCATTAGAATATTATGAGGATATGATGAAAATCATCAAAAAAAATCATCCCGAACTTAACATCAAAGCATTGACTGCAGCTGAGATTTACTATTTATCAAAACTGACAAAAAATTCTACAAAAGAAATTTTATCTCGTCTAAAAGATGCTGGACTTGATTCTATGCCTGGCGGTGGTGCAGAACTATTTCATCCAGAAATCCGAAACAAAATTGTTCGAGGAAAATGTTCAGGGCAAGATTGGCTTGATGTGATTGAAGAGGCACACAACATGGGAATTCAAAGTAATGTTACAATGCTTTATGGACATATCGAAAAACCAGAACATATTATTGATCATCTCATAAAAATTCGCGAATTACAAAAAAAGACCAACGGGTTTCTCACGTTGATTCCATTAAAGTTTAGTTTAGATAACACTGAACTTGAACAAGAACATCTGGTAAATAGCGAATGTTCATCTGTGTATGATTTGCGAATAATTGAACTGTCCAGACTTATGCTTGCAAACGTATTAAACAACATCTCAGTTTACTGGGTTGCATATGGCAAGAAACTTGCACAAGTTGCACTATCAAATGGTGGAAATGACTTGGTTGGAACCGCATTTTCTGAAGAGATTTATCGTGCTGCAGGAAAGCCAACTGCATCATCAGTTGAAGAACTTGCAACTATGGTAAAAGATATTGGACGAACACCAGCTCAGAGAAGCACTCACTTTAAAATATTAAAACAGTTCTAGTTTTAGAATTCTTCCTTCTTAAAATTTGTTAAAAATATTTAAAATTTTCAAACAATTCTAAAGAAAATCAAACATCAAGATTATGTTTATTTAATAACATATCATAGTATGTCTATGTCAAAAAGTATCACTGAACCTGAAGAAAACCTTCTTAACATGATCTTAGGCGAAATTCCTAGTTCAAGAGTTGCAATAATTTGTGACCATGACGGAAATATTCTGTGGAATAGTATTCGTGATAACACAACTAGCTATCTTAGTATGGATGAAACCAAGGAATCATTGAAGAGATCTCTTGAATCTTGGAAAGAACGTGATAAACTTTCAGCAAAGATTGGACATGGAAAATATGCAATTGTTGCATATGACAAAATTAACAGAATTACAATACCTCTTCCAAATGATCATCTTCTGTTTGTGAGTCTTGAAGGTGAAGAATTTGGTAACGTCAAAAATATCATGACTATAGTAAATTGGGTAAATACCAATATGGGACTATAGCTATTTTTTTTGGAATTACTTTCTCAAAAAAAAAAATCTTATTTTCCAAAAACAATGACTGAATTTATCTAAAGTAAATCAATTTTTCATATGTTTTTTGATTGAATCAATCTTTTCTTCCATATTGATATGTTTGTCTCTTCTTGAATCCACTTTGATTACAACTTCAACTCTATCAATTCCTAGATTGTGTACTGTCTCCATCATCTTCTTTGATGCTTCATAGATTATGTCAATACTATCTGATTCCAAAACTGTTCCCATTGAGTTGATTTCATATCTAAGATTCTTTGTGTTCTGGATTGACTCTATTGCTTTTGCAATGTAAAAACTTGCACTGGTAGTCCTTGTTGCCATAGGATAAACACTGATTTCTGCATGAATCAATAGTATAATTTAGATAAATTAAGATTAAAAGGTTTGAATCATTCTACAGGCTTTTTTTCTACTTTTTTTGTATTGCCCTTCTTTCTTCTAGCACCAAAACTAATCAATACTAACAAGAATCCAACACCCATTAGGATTCCAGTCAGTGTGGTGTAATCTTGAGTTTCTTGTTGTGCTATCAACAAGTCAATTACTTCTTCTTCAGTCATTCCTACTTGACCTACTGGCATTGAGGCACTGATGCTTACAGTAAGTATTATTCCTACAATTATCATTGCAAGACCGCCTATCAACATTTTTTTGTCAACAAGAACCAATTCTGACACTGTTTAGAATTCATCATATATTATCTATTTTCTTTTTACTTACACTAGAATTCTTCAGCCGATTTGGCAGAATTTCCTTTATTGTGTCTTTGGTTAAAATTTAGGAAAAGAAAAGGAATTTAGAATCGACTTAGGATATCTATCGTGTTAATTTGATCTTGGTGATCTGCTAAATAGTACAAAATTCCATCTGAATCTATTTCTATCCATTCTGATTCCCCTTTGTATTTTACAATATCTTCAAAAGAAGTTTCATTAATTCCACTTAGGCGTAATAATGCCTTTTCATCTTTAAATTTTATTGGTAGTTTGATTAATTTTTCTCTAAACATACTTTGGCCTTGAATGTTAATTTTGTACTCTTCTCTGTTTATCTCAGCAATGCCAAAAAAGTGATTTGGGAACATATCTAGGCGTTTTATCTTTATTGACAGAGTTTTTCTCAGTTCATTATTCATGTACATTCTCTTAAGTTTTCTTATATTTTTGAATTTTTTGTTTTAATTCATGTATATGATGATTGTTTCACTCAAAAATAATTTGATCGTATTATTTTTCTTCTAGGTATACTTTGAGTGAAATTATGCCTTGGTTGTCTGAATTAATTATTAGTATTCCTCCAGAATCAACTATTTTGCAGATCCCTGTCTTGAAAGATTTATCTAATCCAATGCAGTTAATGTCAGAATAATAGCTGAAAGACTCTCCAGAATCAACTTTGTACTTTTCTTCAATTGATGGTACAAAGAAGATATCTACCTTCTTTGAATCCTTTACTTCTACTTGATATTTGTATGCTGGATCAGCACTAAATGAACATCCTCTGATGAATATTGAACCATCTTGTGGAATAGTAAATAATTGTTCAATTGCTGTAAACTTTGCATTGTGAATCATCGGATACATAATATTTGATTTACTTAATGCATGATCTAATCCTACAGTATGACCAATTTCATGGATCAAAATATTTTTTATTGATTTAGAACTGTATGGCTTCCAGTTACCATCACAATCACTGCTTCCAAGTCCAATAGATACACTTGTTTGACCAATTACATATCCATCGTAGCCGTTTCGTAATTCTTTTTCCCAATTAATTGAAATAATTCCAAATGATGGTGCATTGACAATTTCAAATTGCACACCAGCTACTTCTTTCCAAAACTCTAATGCATTGTGTACTTCAGATGAAACATATTTTGACCACTTTGGTATCGGTTCAATGTATATTGTGTATTCTTTAGAATTGTTTACTTTTGTAATCCAATCTTCTGGCAAACTCTTTTGCATTTCAATCGTTCTGTACATTACAACTCCCTGGCCTTCTTTTTCATTCATGGAAGCATAGTTTACATTATCAATTCCTGTAACTGAGTTTTGTCCTTTCTTTAGCAGATTAAGCAATATTCTGTATTCTTCGTTTTCTCCTCTTAGGGTTTCAATTTCTTCATCGTTAACCAAGTTCTTTGCTTTTAGATAGTTTAACTCTACAAGAAAGATATCGTTTTGCCTTGATAGGTTCTCTATTTCACCTAGGTTGTTTGTTGGCTCTAAAACTTGTAATTTTTGTGCCTTAATAAGTGAGATTTCAGCGTCTTTTTGCATTTGGACGTTCTTCAAAGTATCAATTTGTTCATGCTTTTGTTTTATCTCAAACTGTAATAACTCAATTTGCTTTTTCATCTCTTTGTTTTCAGATTTAATTTCAGTTATCATTATGAGATTGTCTGAGTTTTCATTTATTGTAAAACTAGATTTCATCTGTAATATCTTATTTTCTTGTTTAAGTTTATTAATTATATTTTGATGTCTTTCATTTTCTTCAGTTAGTAGTTTTATCATACTACCATTTTCATTAATTGTATTATTTACACTACCCAAAAAATCTTGTTGGTTATTGCTTTTAATCTTTAATGCAGTAACTTCATTTCTATATTGTGATCTTTCTTGTTCAACTAAACTAATTTGTTTTTTATAATCTACAATCTTTGAATTAAGTGTATTTATTAGATTATTTGACTCTTCAATTTCTATATTCATTGAAACAATAGTCATTTGTTGGTTGTTTCTCTCCCCCTGGAGCTGTCTAATGAGTGACTCGTATTCTGATTTATTTTTGTCTTGTACAAACATCATATCATTTCTGAAAAGAGAGTTTTCATCTTGTAACACTTGAACGGTATTCTCATAGTTTGTTATCTTTGAGTTTAATTGCAATACTAGATCATTTAGGTCATCAATATCATTTTTCATTGTGATGAGTGACATATTTTTCTCAATATTCTCACTTTCTAATTCATGAATTGTTGATTTGTATTGTATGTTTTCATTCTCTAGTTTGTTCATTATTTCTTGGAAATTTGTTAGTCTGGAGTTTAGAGCAGATGCAAATTCATTTGACTCTTGTGCGTCATTCATTATTACAAATAGTGTTTTTCTTTGTTCTATGTTTTCTAGTTCTAGTTGTAGTATTCTGTCTTGATACTTTGTCTTTTCGCCTTCAACATAGTTGATTTTATTTTGAAACAAGACCGATTCATCTTTGAGTGATTTTATAGTAGATTCATAGTCTTGAATTTGGTTTGAAAGCATACCAACAAGTTTGTTGGTTTTAGTAAGATCATTAGTGACTGCAATGAGACTTGCTTTTTGCTCTTGGTCGAGACCTTCTAATTCATTAATTGTATCTATATAGTGAAAATTTTGTTTTTTTAAATTGTTTATGTTTTGTTCGTTTTGTGTTTGCTCTATATTCATTAGATCAAATGTTTTACCAAATGATTTTATCTTGTCTTCGTATAACACAATCTTTTGTTTTTGAAGAAAACTCTCATCTCTCAGTTGAGAAATCATTGATTCGTATGCTTCTCCACTTTGAATTAACAGGTTTACATCCTCTCTGTTTTCTTGAGTTCTTTCTTTTAATGCAAAGATTAACTGCTTCTTATTTTGATTTTCTAATTTTAATAATTCAATATTATTTTTATATGATGCTATATTTTCTTTTAACTTGTCAATTTTATCTTCGTATTTTTTGCTTTCCATTTTAAGATTGTTTAATTGATCGACAAACTCTGATTTGACCTGAACTAGTTTCTCGTTATTTACATTTGATGATACCTGATTTCCTAAAACATCATTATTGTTAATCCATGCATCAATATTTTTTGAGAACTGTTTGTTTGTTTCTCGTAGTGTCTTTATTTCAGTTTGTAGTGCTTGATATTCATCAAACATCTTTGACAATGATGTTGGATACTTTGTTGATGTGTTAGTTGATTTGTTAATCTCTTGACTCTTGAGTAAAATTCTATATTCTTTGTTTTCTTCACGAAGTTCCTTTACCTCTTCTTGAAATACTTCGCTCTTTGCTTTCAAATACTCAACTTGTCTTAGAACTTCTTTGTCATTAGTAGATGAAATTGTTACAATTCCTTTTGCAGATAGATAGTCAATTGCTTTAACAAACTCCTCATTTGTTATTTCACCATTAGACCATAATGCTAAGGTTGTCTTTACCCAATCAGGTATTTCCACATTTTCTGCAAAACTTTGACTTATTCCAGAAATTGTAATTAACCCGACTAGGATGAATATTACTAGAAATACTACACGCACCAATGCCCTCTCAAAAAGATTTAGAAAATAATGTAATAAAAGTGTGTAGTAAAATGTTATCCAAATCTGAATACATACAGGCTTGTTCTTTTTGCCAGTAGTATTTTTCAATAATATGATAGTATAACTAAATTTTCTTTATTCCTATTGATACTAAATTAAGAAAACAAAAGGAGTTCCTATTCTAATTTGATAGTTCATTCATTAAACAGTATTTACTTATTTTGTACTACAAAATTGAATAGAATCATACTCAGTTTAAATTAGTCATATGAGTTAACTCTTCATGTTAAATAATACCGGAGATATAATTTTCATTGAGAAAAAACCATTTATGACTAGTATCGTTTTACCAATAGTTCAATTACTAACAATGATCATAATTAGGACCCAAAAATTAAGTATGGGACATGTTGTGGATGTGGTAAAAATAATATTGCTTAAAACTAATTCTATATTTATTCCTGGAGATATTAAAATAGGTAAAGAATCATTTGTGTCAGCTTATGACCGTAATAGAGATGTTTCAACAATTGAAATTTCAATTAAAAGGATAAGAGTATAAGGTAGTCTACATGGTAACTTTCAAACCAAATTCTAACTGTCAACGATGTGGAAAAAACTCTTTATTGACTGATGAAGATACAGGAGAACAATTTTGTGCAAAGTGTGGTTATGTGATTTCTGAAAAATTACAAGCAACAGGTCCAGAATGGAGATCATTTCAAAAAGATGGTGGTTCTGATCCAACAAGAACTGGTGCACCATCATCACTTACGATACACGATATGGGATTATCTACAGTCATCAATCCTCAAAACAGAGATGCAACAGGAAAACCACTATCTGCTTCAATGAAAAGCACTATTGACAGACTCAGAACTTGGGATAGTAGAAGTCAAGTTCACGAACCTGTTGATAGAAATTTGAGACAAGCACTAAGTGAATTAAATAAGTTAAAAGACAAGGTTGCAATTTCTACAAATGTTCTTGAAAAAGCTGCTTATCTTTACAGAAAGGCATTGGAGAAAAAACTAGTTCGTGGAAGATCCATATCTGCAATGATTGCTGCATCACTTTATGCTGCCTGTAGAGACACCGAAACTCCTAGAACACTAAAAGATATTGCAGATGCAGCTAATGTTAAACGAAAAGATATTTCAAGATGTTATCGATTATTGCATAATGAATTAGAGCTAAAGATGCCTGTTGTAGATTCAATTCAATGCATTGCAAGAATTTCAAGTAAACTAAAGATCAACGAAAAAACAAAACGATTTGCAATTCAAGTACTTAAAGATGCACAAGAACGTAAAGAATCAGCTGGAAAGGATCCAATGGGTCTTGCAGCAACTGCATTGTACCTTTCTTGTGTCCAAAATGGAGTTTCTATCACTCAACGAGACCTTGCAGAAGCTGCGGGTGTTACTGAAGTTACCATAAGAAATCGCTATAAAGGATTAAAGGCAGGGCAAACATCAATGTCGTAATCTTGATTTTTATTATACAATTTGAAAAGAATCCAGTTTTTTTAAAATTTACATTCCATAGGAATATGCTTCTTGTAAATGAATTATTAATTATTATCATTTAAGCATAGGTTATGTGTATGCCCTGAATCTTTCTTACATGCTTTGATAATTCGTTGTTCAATCTCTTCTGTGAGTTCTTTTGATGTTTGTTCCATCTTTCATTCTCTTGTATTTTGAACCTCACAAAATAGATCTATTTAACTGATAACGAATTTTTTTTCATAAAATGCTCAAAAACCTTCAATTTTTTTTTAAGTAAAATATGTATGTGGGCATATATTATTATGGAAAAATAAAAGAACCTGTCAAAAGTGTTGATTCACACACAAAAAACAACCTTAATTGTCTGATCCCATTAACCTTAATTCACTTATTTATCACACTAAAAAAGATACTAGGGAAAGTAGGTAACATAATCAAAATAAGATTATTCCAATACCCTCTCAAGGATTGACTATCTTGTTATGTTTACTTTCTTTCTTTGATTAACATTTTTGTTAAAGTGTAAATAAAATATTTCTCTAACAATCTACTTTTGATTATAACGTGGATTAGGACAACTTTTCATTCGTAAATGGGGGGGATTCTATTTTTAATCTTTGTCGATAAAATCACTTACGTTTGGTGGATCTGGTGCTAAACCTTTCCTCTTCCTAATATCAGAAATTGCCGTTTGAAACAATGATTTAGGAACTTCCGTCCATGCCTTAAATGATGTATTCCATGTCGCACGTCCTGCAGTCTGACCTCTCATCGCTTCAGATAAAGTAAATGTTTCAGAAGCTGGAATCTCACCTATTATGATACTTGCCACACCTTTTTGTGACATGTCAAGGACTTTGCCACGTCTACCCGAGATAACCGTTGAAACGTTTCCAACCAAGTCAGTCGGAACACGT
The DNA here is from genome assembly GCA_022573895.1 of Nitrososphaerota archaeon. GTDB lineage: Archaea > Thermoproteota > Nitrososphaeria > Nitrososphaerales > Nitrosopumilaceae > Nitrosopumilus. The sequence goes on along the minus strand of JACZTB010000009.1, from coordinate 12,828 downwards.
ACTTCAATTGCTAAAGTTGGCTCTAACACAGTAGTACCCGCAGTTAACAATGCACCCATACATGCTCGACGAGAGGCAGGACCCAATTGTGACAGACCTCTGTGGGCAGTATCTTCGTGTGGAACAAAGTGAGTAAAGATAAACTTACAGTTTCTCATTTGTTCTCTGCAGAGAGGACCTTCTTTCATTACATCCTCAAATCCTGTGTTAATAGAGTCAGTTGACTCTTGGACAAACTGGACCCCTTTTGTTCCGTTAATCAAAATATTTCCACGTGAATCAAGTTTCATGATTCTCTTAATTGTGTCAGTATCCCATCCTGCGCCTTTTAGTAATTCTGCAACTATCTTCTTGTCTTTCATGTCACTGATTTCACCAGTTCTAAGCATGTTTGCAATCTCTGGCTCTAGCGGTTCTACCTTCATGAATATCTTGTTGTGCCTGTTAGGAGATTTGGCCATAATTGGCTCGCATGTACCTTTTACAGTTTCTCTGTAGTTAATTAAAGGCTCAGATGTTATAATCTCGATCTTGGTATCTTGGATACGATGGACTGCAACATCAAGATGTAATACTCCCATTCCAGCAATAATAGTCTCACCACTTTCCTGATCAATTTTTACTATAAGAGTAGGGTCTTCAATTGTTAGTTGCTTGAGTATGTCAACTAGTTTCGGTAGATCTTTAGGATGCTTTGGCTCAATTGCAATTTGAACTACTGGTTCTGAAATATATTTTACTCTTTCAAATATTTGCATGTCTTTGATAGAAGATAGAGTGTTTCCTGCTCTACATTCAGTTAATCCTAATAACGCTGGTATGTTCCCTGCACCAAGTTCTCCTACCTGTTCTCTTTGATTTCCCATGAAAAAGTTTACAGATTGAATTCTTCCTTCTCTTTTCTCATCAATTATGTAAATGGTTTGTCCATCTTTGATTGTACCCGAAAACAATCTACCTATTGCAACAGGTCCTGCTGCTGCATCTAATACCATATTTACAACCATCATAATTGTCGGACCATCATCGCTGCAAGCAAGCAATGCTTTTCCAATATCCGAATCCAAATCCCCTTTCCAAATTTTTGGGATTCTGTACTTGACTGCCTCAGGTGGTGATGGATGATGTTTTACAACCATACCAAGTATGGCCTCAGCCAAAGGAGCTTTTTCTACAAGCTCTGAAACTTTATCATTTTCATATGCATCAATGACATCTTTGAATGTTAGTCCTTTCTCCTTCATCAAGTCAATGTTGATTGCCCATCTATCCTTTGCAGAACCAAATGTAACACTCGCATCTTGAATTGACACTTTCCATTTTTCTTTGTATTCAGGTTCTCCATATGTTTCAATAAGTTGGTTAAAGTTTGAAACAACTTCTGCTAGCTGCTCCTGCATCTTTTCAGGAGTCAATCTGAGTTCTTTGATGAGTCTGTCGACTTTGTTGATAAACAAAACTGGCTTTACTCTCTCTTCAAGTGCCATTCTTGTCACAGTCTCAGTCTGGGTCATGATGCCTTCTACTGCATCACATACTACTACTGCACCATCAATTGCCCTAAGGCTACGAATTACCCTTCCACTAAAATCTACATGTCCAGGGGTGTCGATCATGTTAATGACGTATTCTTTGTCTTTTTGAGTAAAGTGTAAAGTAACATTTGCCTGATAAATTGTAATTCCTCTAGCCTGTTCCTCTTTATCAAAGTCCATTGCTAAGGCCTTGCCTGCAACAGATGGAGCAATAATGCCAGAGTATGCCAAGAGACTATCACTCATTGTAGTCTTTCCGTGGTCGACGTGAGCAATAACCCCAAAGTTACGGATTTGATCCTTGTTCTTGATAATTTTGAGAACCTCCTCTGTTGACTTGTATTTTACCATATTCGCAAACCTTGGTATTCATCTATTAAACCTTAGCCTAGTAAAAGATCAATAGATCATTTGGTTGCTAACCTTTCGAATCTTTTTTGCAGTTACAAAATGGCAATCTTTCTTCCTTTTCTTTTTTGCCTCAAAAAGCACAAGTAGTTGAGAGAAGAATGTGTAGTACAACATCTGAGATATTTTCTCTGACGACACATCAGGATGAATTACATTTAGACCAATTTTCTTGAGATTTCTTCCAAGCTGTTGATTGTGAGAATTTTTTTCCTCAAAGATAACGACAGTGTCCCCATTTTGAACTGAAAATAACTCCATATGAGAAAATTGCTCTATTCTAGAATAATGAGCATCATAACCTAAAATCTCATAAAACTTTGCAGCACAGTACATTGCCAATGGAAATGTAAACAAATTTCCAAGAACAAAAATCCTATTTGACACTTGGGCTTTTTTTGCATCTAACTTTGCTTTTGAAAATAGTTTAGAATCTTTGGGAATTACTATCTTCTTTATCAAAGAGATGCATGTTAATGCACTATCCAAAAATGATATGCTTCCAGCAGTAAAGATTTCATTATTTGGAGCAGTAAGAAGAATAATTTCATTAGATACCTTTGCCAATCTACTCTCAGGTTTTGAAGTAATGGCAGTAACACTTTTTGCAATCTTTGCAACCTTGATGTTTGTTAATGTATTTCCAGATATTGAAACAAAGTAGATATGTTTAGATTTTATCAATTGTTTGTTTCTGTATAGGTCCAATGGATCCATCACTTTTACCATTCCACCTGAAAATGATTCAGCTAGCATTGCAGATGCCAAAGAATCACCACTTCCTGAAAAGATGGCATCTTTTTGCTGATTGTAAGATAGAGGCGTTTGTTTTCTAAATGATTTTAAAAAATCTAATTGAAGTTCAATGTCTTTTTCAAATGCCTCAATTGTATTCATAACATCAAATGATTTAGGGCATATATTAGAAACACTAAACAGTCAAACTATACGATATATTAACAAGAATACGGTACTAAGAATTACTAATCTCGTTTACTGTTTTTTACAGATACATTCAGGGCGTTTTAGATGACACTTGTTACAATAATGTCTTTGTGTTCGAGCTACTGCCATAGTCAAACATTTCGAGTAAGTGGATAAAGGTTTACTGTTTGACTTTGATCCGAGAGTCCGCACAGGTACGTAACCTTGAGTGATTTTTAGCCTAAATCAAATTCAAAAAAAGAGTTTAGAATCTTATGAGTTAACTGCTAATTTTAGGAAATTGATTGTAACCTATGTTCGAGTCATTTGATTTTAATAATCTTATAAATTCCATTTCTTTTTTAATTACTTCACTTTTTGTCGCATTTTCAGATTCCCCAATTTTTTCCAGTTCCTTTTGATGGAGGCTTTCCCTCGATATGTATTATATAACATTGGTAACAACAATCGTATAACTCCAAAGTAACGATAAGACTATTTTAATGACAATATTGAGAAATTACACATGGACACTCTCACACTTACAAAAAATTTAGTAGCCAAATTTGAGTTAATGGAGTCTACATTCTCCCTTGATAGCAAATCATTTGAGAAAGTTGAGAGAATGACGAAAAACATCAAAGAGTTTCATGGTATGATTGATTTGTTAATAGATGAAGTAAACTCTAGAGATGAAAGAATCAAAGAACTAGAAGAAGAAAAAAGAGATAAACGAATCGAGGAACTAGAAGAAAAATTATAATTTACTGTTTGATATTCATGCCACTCCCAGAAAAATACAAGGAAAAATCAAGGTTTCGTTTTGTTAAATGTCCTTATTGTTACACTGAATATTCAACATCAATGAAAATTCCAAGATGTTCTAGATGTTATAGATATATCGAATAGAATAGCTATGATTTTAATAAAAATTAGATGTTTAGATGTTTGTAGAGTTAGAATCTCCCCTTTGTGCACATGAGGGCACGATTTGACTCTCATTTTTTTAGAAACACGATAAACGAATTAACTATCTACACTAGAAAAACGATTCAAAATAAGTTTTGGTTTTTATTACGACTCTTCAGCAAACAGTCATGGAAATTTCTGTAGGACACACTCCTGATTCTGATGATGCGTTCATGTTTTATGGAATGTTTACAGGCAAAGTCCCATCTCCCGATTTTAAGATAAATCATGTAATTGAAGATATTGAGAAGCTAAATCGTAAGGCAATTGATCCACAGCTTGACGTTACTGCAGTTTCAGTTCATGCATGTGCATATATTTCAGGATACACAATCTTGAGAAGCGGAGGAAGTTTTGGAATTGGGTATGGTCCTATAGTTACTGCAAGACAACAAATGTCAATAGATGAGATAAAAAAATGCAAGATTGCAATTCCAGGAAAAATGACATCAGCATTTTTGTTACTTCAATTAATAATCGGAAAATTTGATTATATTGAGATGAATTTTAGTGATATTCCTAAAGCTGTCAAGAGTGGGGAAGTAGATGTAGGACTTGTTATTCACGAGACCCAATTATCATTTGAACAAGAAGGAAACATTAAGATTTTAGATCTAGGTGAATGGTGGGACAAGACAACAAACGGATTACCCGTACCACTTGGGATCAACGTAATGAGAACTGATTTGGGCATGGAGACAATCTGTAAATTTGACAAGCATCTCCAAGCATCAATAGAGTTTGGATTAGAGCATTTGGATGATGCAATAGAATATGCAATGAAATACTCTAGAGGAAAATCACGTGAATTGATTGAAAAATTTGTAAAAATGTATGTCAATGAGATAACTGTAAACATGGGTGACTCTGGTGAGCAATCAATTAGAAAACTCTTTGATATGGCAAAAGAACAAAATCTGGTTCCAGATTTTGAGATAAATATCGCCAACAAGTAATTATAGAACAAAATTTTACAAATCATGGGAGACGGTATTGGTAGCCCCATTATTGGAATTCTAACCAATAACGCTTTTCAGTTACTTGTCAGCCATGTAAGAAAAGACAACAAGGAAAAATATGGTAAAACTGAAAAGATAATCATTGCCAAGATAGACAATCCTGATGATCCACAATATGCTGAAACAACACAAGAGCAGCTAGAGCGTGCGCTAAAAGGAAAATTTGTTTCATGTAATGTCCAATATAGAGATTCAAAAACTGATGCACTTGTTTGCAATGTCTTTGTTCAAAAACAACCTGAAGAATTTTAACTAAATTCTTTGCTGGTTACCATTTTGGATCCGATCATTTACAAAAAATTCCTTAGCACTTAAGTTAAAATTTAAACATAACAAATCATGGCATTAGTAGAAATCTCTAAGTCATTAGACAGTAATATTGAAAAATATGAAAAGATTTCAAATTCCGTAAAAGAAATCCTACAGAAATTAGGATTAACACAAAATGAATCAAAAGTATACCTATTTCTTAATAAAAACGGCTCAAAAAAGGCAAAAGAAATTGCCCAAAACCAAAAAATTCCTAGAACCCAAACATATTATCTGTTGGCTGCATTACAAAATAAAGGAATAATAACCGTGATTTCTGACAGAATTACAAAATTTGAAGGAATTGAATTTGAAAAAGTACTTGATATTTTAATTAATAATGAACTAAAAAGAATTAAAGAACTTCAATTAATGAGGAGTGAATTAAGCAAATTATGCAAAGCAAATTTTTGAAAGAAATTTCATGTATTTGATGAAAAAATCCGACCACATGATTATCTAGGCCTATTTTCTTGAACAGATACTGATTAATAGTTGACCTACTTATAACAGGTCGGCCTAGTAATAATGAGTCATCATGAGCCTAATATAGAGATGTATGAGCGTGAGAGAATTGTACTTGAGAGTATTAAAAACAATTCAGATTTGCATCATAATGCATTGCTAAAACTAATTGTACCCGAATTTATGGCAAAAACAACCTTTGAGAAGACAAGGGATTCTTTACTAGAAAAAGAAATCATCTTCGTACAGACTAGAGGAAACATGAAATTTTATCGTCTGACTGAAAATTATGAACAAAAATCACAACAACACATTGAATGGAATACAAACAATTCCTTTCATGATTTAAAATCACGAATTAAAAGATTGGAGACTGATTATCATCACAAGGATGTAGATGAAAAAATAACGTTTGCAAGCTCTCTTCTAAGAAATCTTCTACAGACAGACAATGGATTTACTGTTTTGGATTCGGCAAAAAATCCAAAAAAGACCTTGTATAAAGATGAGCATCTGACAATTCAGCAACTTATCCATCATGTCTTTGAGGTGATAAAACATGACAAGGATTTTGAGATAATCTTCCCAACAATTGTAAGCTATTTAGGAATCATTATGACAAAAAGTTCACTGGAGAAATAACATTTCCTCTAGTTATTTATTCAGGTGCATTTTATCACTGTTCAATGGGATTATTGTACACCAAATTCTATATGGACTTTGACGAAAAAGAGTGGAAACAAATTTCAATTAATCCCATAGTTTTTCAAACAATCAAAGATGATGTAAGTTTGGAAATAGAGGACACATCTCACAAATTGTACAAACTGAATTTTAAGCAAGGAGGAAAGTTTAGAATGTTTAGAGTTACTGGAAAATTCCGTCTTACCTGGGATGATGAGGATATCCTCTAATTCTATCAAATAATAAAGGGGATTTTTTTAAATAATCTCATGTCTTTAGAATACCAAATTAAACAAACTTTGAATGATTTTGAGAATACTACATCCGATAAGATTCTTGAAATTCTATACCAGATAAAACCACAATTCAAAAATGTTATGATCTCAGAATACCTTCAAGGAAAAATTCAAAAGATTTTAGAGGCAAATGACGATGCTGAAAAGAAGAGACTGTTAAAGGCATTATTACCATATCTGGAATGGTATCTACAGGGATTGTAAAATTATTCTGAATATTGTTTTATTTTGTCTAGTGCTATTTTGATGATTTTTAAATCATTTTTTGCTACTGCCATGTTTCCGACTAGTTTAACAAAATATTCATGTCCTGTATTTTCTGCTTTGTGAATATCTGCTTCATAACATGACAACGCTTTTTCTAAAAATGGGATATCTTCACTTAGCTTGTTAACTAACTGAATATCCACAAGATTGTTTTGAATTTTTTGAATTACTTCATCAATTTTTGGAATTGTTTTCATTGCTTGCTGATTTAGAATTGGTGCAAACATTCCAGCTGTTTCTTTTAGATCTGGACTCTTACCAATAGTTTTTAATCGATTTTTGTAGTGTTTTAAAGATTTTAGAATTATTTCATATCCTCCTTCATCTTTAAGATAGATTGAACCAATCCATATCTTCTCATCCATTTCTTAACGTTGATCTTCTTTATTATAATAATTTAAGATCTTAGATATCATAGTATTCTTTTATGGGCGGTTCATTCTTTTTGATTAGATATAACAAAATTCCTGCCAGAGCGACACCCATTCCGATAAGACCTACAAATGTACCTACATTCTTGGCAAATCTCAAAACAGGATCGGTTTGACCTAATTCGATAGAGTAAAACAATACTAGTCCTACAGAAAACATGATTAACCCTATAATTATGAGTAGCATTCCAGTTTTCATAACCCAACTTATTTTTTCTAACTAATAAATAACTATCTTAACTTTATTGTAATCTCTTCACCATTTCCAATGGGTGACGTTATAGTTCTAAGTTTTGGATTCTCTTTGAGATAGTCTGAGAATTTTTTCATGTCTTCTCTAAACTTCTTAGGATACAACATATTGTCAGTAACAATCACTCCCCCAACTGAAACCATTGGAAAAATCAAATCGAAATATTCTATTACATTCTCTTTATCTGCATCAATTAAAACAAAATCGAAAAAATTCTTGTATCTTTCCTGCAAATTTAATTCTGTAAGAATTTGTATTGCCAAGCCTTTCTTTATGGTGATTGTATCTTTGATTCCTGCTTTCTGAAAATTTTCTTTTGCTCTTTTGATTTTACTTGGATTTTGTTCAATTGTGATAATTTTGCCTGATTGCTCAGAGATGGCTTCTGCACACCATATGGTAGAATACCCTGTTGACATTCCTACTTCAAGCATATTTTTTGCATTTTTTAGCCGCAAAATCATGTTAAGTAATTCCCCTGTCTCTTTTGTTATTGCAAGCATTCTATCTTCTGGAGGAACATTGATCTTTCTTGATTTCTCTAAAGTTGATTGTGCTTGTAATTCATTAAGTACTTTGGAGATTGAATCTATCATACAGTTTATGTATTTTTAAAATAATTTAACCATGACTTCAATCCTACACACTATTGAAACACTTTCAATGGCTTATATTTAGTGAGAAATTTTTGAATTTAGTCATGGTGGGAAAGAAAAAACTCAATCTACTAGATATTGTCCAAAAAATTCTCAATTTAGATTCCCAAATGAGATTTGCAGCAATTATTGATACAAAGGGCAAAATCCGAGAGGCAATTATGAAGACTGGAAAAACAAGTCTTGAATCCCAAAAAGAAGAAGAACATTTCTGTAAACAAGTTGCACAAAGGAGAGCAATGAGAAAAGAATTTGACAAAACTCTTGGCAAAGTAAGATACGTCCATGTTGAAAGAGAGAAAGTATCTCAGATGGTAATTTACACAAAAAGAAATATTGTCTACTTTTCAATGGAACCCGAGATGCCAATTAACACAAAAATCAGATTAATTACTAAAATAAAGAGAATTACTGCTGACCTATAAAGAAAATTTAGATATCTCCTTTCTTTCTAAACATGATGGCATTTCACAAATATCTTAGAGACTCTAAGATGTTTGAGTATGACAAACACTATAAGGAATGTAAGCAACTAAACAAGCCTTTTATCAAGGCAAGAATTAATCCTAAAAATAGGAATTACTATGTTCAGATTGATTTCATAACATGTAACTATGAACTATCAAATCAAGAACAAGAAGAAATCAAAAAACTAGTCCAAAATGAAATAGAGTTTGTCAATTCAAGCTCAAAGTCAGATTTTCTGGGCTTTAATATTGACAAAGAACTTGCTTGGTTTGATGGAATATCTCATGAGAATGTTGATGAATTTTGCGAAAATCTGTATAACCTGACGCAGAACTATCACAACTAGAATCTGTTCAAGTTTTTTAGAATTTTGTCTATAACTTGAAGCTCTTCTCTATCTTTTGGTAGTCTAGTTATATTTTTTTGCAAATTCTAACTGTTTGCATCTTTTTTAATTCCTGAATGTATTTTATCAAGTGTATCTTATAATCTTTAAGTCTAAGTGTTTATTGTGATTTTTTTTTTCAGTTGATGTTGTCGTCCCATTTCTCTTTTGTAATGTCTGGAAACATTTCTCTAATTCTCTTTCTGTCTTTTTCAATTGCATCTATTCTCTCATCAAGATGATTTTTGATTGTGGGATCTACCTCAAGATTTTTTTCTTTTTGAATGTCAGAGATTACTTTAGTTAATGATTTGTAATATATTAGATGATTCTTCTTTGATTCTTCTGATGTGTCTTCTTTTTTTATATCCATCAAAAATTCATTATTCTATTGAAAATAAGTACTTGATCATTTTGTTTACACTAATATTGAAACAAAATCATGAAATGATATGAAAATTCTAGTCGATGAAAATCTAGATGGTATGGATGAACAACTTAAAGAACAAGGTTATGATGCTTATAGCGTACGAAAACTGCAAATCACAGGAAAAAAACTAGGTTCTGATTATTCTATTATTAATTATGCTCGTGAAAATAACATGATTATAGTCACAAAAGATACAGAATTTCGTAAAGCAAGTGAAGAAAATGACTTTCCATTAATTCTCCTTGATGATGAAGAAATTCTCAAGGTTATTGTAGAGAAGCTAAAAAAGTTCTAGTTTACATTCTTTGAATCAAACTGTAATATTCTTAAGTTTGCAAGAATCTCATTTAGAAAATTATCTTCTGGTTGGTGTGCAATTGTGTTCATGATTGCTTGCCAGCAGTCATTTATCTTTCTGTTAATCTGTGAAAACATTTTGTCTTTTTTAAATGCAGGGTAATAGGATAATAATTTCATTACTCCATCAGTTGACTGTACTATGTGTATTATATGAATAACTGATCTCAGTCTTTCATAGAATGAAAATTTTTCTTCCTTACTGATAATATTAAAATTAGTAATTTCATCAAATATTATATCAATTTCCTTGTGGACATTTTTGAGTTGGTTGTTTACTGATTCAGATAGATTGATCAGCTCGTATTCTATGTGAGATCTGCTGTGGATTTTTTTTTCTATTTCTCCTGCTTCAACCAGTGCACTGATTTCTCGGTAAACCATTTTTTCATTACCAACTTTTTTTATGACTCTTTTAGCAAGTTCAGTTCCACGTATTTTTCCATTTTCATTAAGGATTCTGATGATCTCTGTCCTGATAATTTCTAAATTTTTATTCATTATATTCTCTCATAGCAGTTATTTTTGATATTTTTCTAGTACTGCTTTTTCTCCAATCTCATTAATTTCTCTTACTAATTCTTCTAAAATTTCTACTCCTTTTTTAATTGGTTCTTTTTCTACATTCTTGTATTCTAGTTTTTGTTTGAGTACTATTTTTTCATTGTTCACAAAACTTAGTAGGCTTACATTTTCTCCCATGTTGAGATTAATAAAAAAATCAACATATTCTAAGGCTGATTGTATGCCCATCATTCCTATTCTTTTCTTCTAGTATTTGTTTGGAACACCTACAAACTAGGTTTATTTACAATTTCAACAACATTTGATTATGGATAGTTGTGATAGGCGTGTTCGTGCTTACAAAAATGGGAAAACTTTTGATCAGTGCATAGATATTGCAGAATCCATGAATCCTAATTTCAGAAAACAAATTCAAGTAAAAGGAAAAGTTCTATGGAGTGACATATTGACGCAAGTTAACCATGATGAGCTAATCTACAAATTAACTCTCAAGTATCTAAGACGTGATGGTTACGATATAGGAAATCACAAGATTCCTGAAGTTAAAAAATTTACTTTGTAGGATCTATCTTACAACTGCCATCGGCGTTTCGTAATTTTTTTGCCATTACATATGGTGTGATAAGCAACACTGGAATTGATATTGCAATGAATAATGTCTGCAGTTGCGTTAGCGCAATTGATAATGCAATTCCGCTTGCAGTCCCAATAAATATTGACAGAAATGTTCCGGCACAAGTTGGACATGCAATGAATAGTCCTGTAGTTGCACCAATGGCACTTACTCCTTTTCCTTTCTTTGAAATCATGTAAGCGCTGACAGCAATTGAAGTATTTAATCCAACTAGATATGATACAATCACTTGTAATAGTAAATTAATTGGAATTATCTGTAAACCTATATGTTCAGTCAAGTAGACGATTATTTTTGGCATATATCCTGGACTGTCACAACATGGTGCGATAAAACCAGATGGAATTGTTGCACCGTAATGAATTGCAAAGTTAACTTCAGGTTGATATACTAGTGTACCTGATACCAGTGAAAAGAACATTCCATACCCAATAAATGTAGCAACAAAGATTTTGCGTGACTTTGAATTCCATGTTGCTAATGCAATGATTGTTGTTAAGTCCTTGCCATTACTATCTACTTTTTCCTTGTGATATCGATACATACCAAAAGCGATAGCACCAAATGCTGCAACAAGCGTTATGTAAAACCCATAGGCAATTCTCTGTATGGAATTAAGTGCATCAGGTGTGATAAGCTCTGGATCCTGATACCTATGATAAAGCAAAAACAGAATTGCGATTATCACAAATCCAAAAATAATTAGTCTCTTTCCCATGTTTGTATTTTTGTTTGATTGGTCTTTCATGATTTTAAATTTTTTTAATGAAATTAAATCCTATCCTAACTGAGTTAAGGACATATCAAACTATATCCTTAATAGAATAGTTAGGCGTAAATATGTCATATGGTAATTGTAACAAAAAAGCGTAGTCTGAAGACATTCGGAACCAAACTGTCATTAAAGTCTAAGAACACACAGGCTGTTTATAATGATGCTTTTACCAATTTTAACAGGTTTTGCAAGGAGGGACTAGATTCTAATCTTGATGATACAGTATCTGATTTGAAGGTAGTAGATGAAGAGGCACTCTTTGATACACTACAATCATGGATATCCTGGAATGCCAAAGCAAAAAGATCAAGAAATACAATTCGAACATGGTTTAGCTGCATCAATGTCTATCTGCATTACAGAGGAATCAAGATAGACAACAGAGATGTAAAAGAGAATCTAACTTTACCTAGAGCAGTACAACAGGAGCTGTACGGTTTATCAATTGATGATATCAAAAGTATTCTTGAAGTGGCACGATATGACAAAAAGACAATGTATCTCTGCCAGCTATCCAGTGGTATGAGGTCTGGTGAGCTGCTCCAGATTAGAAAGTCTGATTTGAATCTAAACACAAAAAGAATAATGGTAAAGCTTAGGCCAAGTATCGCAAAGGGAAACAAGGCAAGAACTACATTCTTCAGCAAAGAAGCTGGAAACATGTTAAGAACCATACTGAAACAGAAGAAAGATGATGATCTTATCTTCGGTAGCGACAAATCAACTGTAATAGTGGTGAGACAGTACAACGAACAAGGACTGATTAACTACTGCAAGAAAGTAGGACTGGCACAGAAATATGAAAACTCACCTAGATTCAAGATAACATCCCACTCCTTCAGGGCTTTCTTTATCACAAAACTATCAAGACATGATGAGAACTTTGCCAAGAAGTTAGCTGGCCAAACTGGTTACCTGTTGCAGTATGACAGAATGAATGACGAAGAGAAGCTGGAAAAATACATCGAGTTTGAGAACAGCTTAACCATCTATGACGATAACAAGGTTCTATCCGAACTAGAGAAGCTGAAAAAAGAG
>JACZTB010000045.1 GCA_022573895.1 Nitrososphaerota archaeon | reverse complement strand
GAGTTCTTTTTGGAAATGAATATTACGAATTGATATGTTATCTTGTAGGAATATTCAATTCAATGGTGTTTGATTTTATTATCAAACGAAGAGTAAACATGAATCTAAGTAATTATTTTGTGAATGAAACAGCAGTTCCAGAAAAAACTAAAGGTTATCTTCCTGAACAAATAATAAAAATTGCAGCTAGTTTAAGTGTACAAGGTAACAAATTCAATGATCTTGCTACGGCACTAAATATTGAAGAATCCAATCTTACATTACAGAAAAGAATTGATCATACTGCGACATTAGATGCATTAGTAGCTCATCATTATGGAATAGATAAAAAGAATTATGAATACATTGTTAATTCTTTCAATTTCGTAGAAAATAGAGATATTCTTAATAAAAAAGAGCTAGTCTGGAACGATTCCACTATAAAGCAATTCTATTACGAAGTCAGGAAAATTGTTTTACAAAAGTATGATGAGATCACTACTATGGTAAGGAATGGTTGATATGAAAAAAGAAATAGTTGATAATGAAACAGAAAATTACAAACTTTTCCAATTTCTTAACGCTAGTTTAGAAAACTCAAATAAACAAATTGCAATCGCAACAGGATTTTTCAACCTAAGTGGTTATAATTTATTACAAAAAAATTTGTGGAATTCTCTTGAGAATAACAATTCACTACTTAGACTTCTATTTGGGAGAGAAACAATAAGCATAGAAGAACCAAATTTTGATTCTTATTTTGAAAATAATAACGAAAATAAAAATTCTATGGAAGTTCATGATTCTATAATTAAAGGATACGAAAAATCATTATCAGACGAACTAAATAAATTAGATGTAGATGAAAATTCCGCCAGCTCAGTTGATACTCTTATTGATTTCTTAAGAAAAGATACTGTGTATGTTCGAAATAATAAAAATAGATTCAATCATGCAAAGTGTTACATATTTGATGATTCAGTAGTAGTTGGTTCTAGTAATCTAACTGGTGCTGGGTTGGCTGGAAATGTTGAGCTAAATGCAATTTTGTATCAACCATCTCAAATGGACTTGGTACGAAAATGGTTTGACCGTAGATGGGATGAAAGCGAGGATGTTAAAAATGAGCTAATAAAATTATTAGAAGATTCGAAGTTTGGTCTTCCTTTAGATCCTTTCCAAATGTACATGAAAATTCTATATGAATACTATAAACCACGTTTGCAAGACTTGGAAAGATCTAAAGCCACAATAATTGAATTAACAGAATTTCAAGTGGATGCTGTTACTGCTGCCTTACGTATTTTAAAAAAATACAATGGAGTAATAATTTCTGATTCTACTGGTTTAGGTAAGACTCACATTGGTTTAGATTTACTTAGAGAATTTGTATCAGTTAGAAGAAAAAAAGCCCTTCTTATCGCACCAGCTCAAGTTCTGGAATCTGTTTGGGAACCTAGATTACTTACGGAAAGCATTAAGACAAAAAATATTTCACTAGAAAGCACTGGAATTCCTTCGTTTGAACCTACAGATTACCTAGATTTTGATTTGGTGTTGATTGATGAGAGTCAAAATTATCGATCCCCCTCAACAAAAAGGCGTGATAATATAATGAAAGTACTTGCAGGAGGAAAAAGAAAGCAAGTTATTTTACTTACAGCTACTCCTGTGAATAACAGTCTGTTAGATCTTTACTATCAACTTAGTTTGATCACCTCTGGAGATGATACCCATTTTGCAGAACTAGGCATAGCTGACCTAAAACGGTATTTTGTATCTGCGGATCGTAAAGAATTTGCAAGTGGAATTGATGATATAATTAGACTTCTTGATGAAGTAATGATTAGAAGAACTAGATTATTCATTAAAGAAAATTATCCAGAAGCAACGCTTAATGGAAAAAAATTATCATTTCCAAAAAGAATACTACACAAAGTTGAATACAGTCTCACAGCACTATTCGGAAATGAAGTTTACAAACAAGTAATTGATACTATTGATAGATTAAACCTTGTTCCATACAGAGTTGATTACTATATTATTACAAGCAATAAAACAGATCAATTAGAAGCAGAACAGAGGGCTACTTTACAAAAATTTGGTTTGTTAAAACGATTTGAAAGTAGTGTTGAAGCAATAAAAAAGAGCATAGGCAGGTTAGAAAAATTCTATGATTATTTTGATCAATCATTATCAAAAGGAAAGATTCTTGACAGTAAAACATTCAACAAGATTCTTGTTGACATGCGACAAAATGAGGAAGAGGATGACGATGCATTTCTTGAAAGATTAGAAAAAGAAGTCGATTTAATTCCACTAACTAAAGAATATGATCTGAAAAAGATGAAGGCTGATCTTAATTCTGACAAAAAACTGTTAAAACCTTTAAAAGAATCACTTAACAAAATACAGCCTTTCGCTGATAGAAAATTAACTGCTCTAAAAGAACAATTCATAAAAGATCAAGTTTTTGAAAAAGGTGGTAAAAAAGTAATAATTTTTTCCCAATTTGTTGATACTGTCAAATATATTTTTAGAGATTTGGAGAAAGATTTCAAAGATAAAGAGGTAGATATTCTTACAGGTCAAACTGATTCAAAAACGAGAGATAGTATTCTGAAAAGATTTGCCCCAAAAGCCAATTTTGGAGAAAATATTGAAAAAGAGATAGACATTCTTGTTTCTTCTGACGTTCTCAGTGAGGGGCAGAATCTTCAAGATGCGAACTATGTAGTCAATTATGATCTGCCTTGGAATCCAATGAAAATAGTTCAAAGAGTGGGAAGGGTAGATAGATTAACAAGTGAATTTGACGAGATAGTCTCTTCTGTATTTATTCCCGAAAAAGAATTAGAGGATATACTCGGTTTGCTAGCAAAGCTAGAAACCAAAATTCAAAAAGCAGCTGAAACAGTAGGCATAGAAGCTACAATTTTAGGAGAACAAGAGAACCCAAAAAACTTTAACGCAACTTCACGAATAATGAAAAGTGATTCTAGCCTAATAGATGAAATGGAACGAAGTGCGGAACTATTACCAACGCAAACTCCTTTTCAAATTATTATGACTTATATGAAAAAGATGGGTTTACAAAATTTGGAATCTATTCCTTTAGGAAAAAGAAGTGGGAAAAAATCTGACCAAGCAGGTTTAGTTGTTGTTTATCGAGAGAAAAAAAGAGCAGAAGAAACACACATGCTAGTTTACGATTATAAAAAATCAAGATTTGATCATGTAAACGATATTTCATGGATTTTCAGAAAAATTGCCTGTGACGAAAAAGAACCACTTTCTATTCCTCTTTCAGGTCCAGACGTCTTTCAACAAATTAGAATGGTTGATGAAAACGCTAGAAATGAAATTCTAACTGCAATTAATGCTCCAGCAGATGCTCGTCAAGCACAAAGAATTGGAGGGAAAAACCAGCGAGAAATTCGTGAATTAATTAAAAATGCTTACTCAGACGGTCAAGTTTCAAGTGATGAAGCTTCTAACGTTTATTCTGTTTTAAGTAAAAGCAGTCTTGTTGCTTGGGAAGATGATTTTGCAGAATTTTTAGATGATTTTAAAAGAAATCAAAATATCAAATCAATAATTACAGCTCTTGGAAAATTATTTAATCGATACAAAATTGGTACGAGAGGTCAAGAGAAGATCAGAGTTCTAAATCCAGAAGATCTTCAACTTGTGGCATGCGAATTTTTAACAAATCCCTCGATGAAAGATTGGAAAATTGCTATATAGTTTACAAATCGTATTTTTTGCCTTCCTCAACTAAAATCATATTCTTTGAGACTTTATTGTACAAGTCTGGATGCTCAGTATGAACTGGATAGAGGGTTTTTGGTGAAATCTCTGAAACTGTCTCTAGCAAATCCCTACCTTGAGCGTGCCCAGAGCAATGACACTGATACTTGTTCATCTTAAAGTGAGAAAGCCAATTTTCAACCCTATCTTCAGATATCTCCTGCTCCTCAGTGTATGGCTCTGAGGCTGAATGAATGTAAATTGCTCCTGGTCTAGGCTTGATGTCAATTAGAGAGGTAAAGCTGTAAAATCCCATAGCACACAAAACCTTGCTTTTTTTCTTGGAAATTTCTTCAGCAGTCCAAACATTTTGATTATCAATGAATTGTTTTTCTGCCCCCTTGTAATCTGATTCAGAATAAGTGCCTGAACCCTTTTTTGGCAAATAAATCACAATATCTTCATCATCAAGTTTTGGAACATTCAGCTTTGGATCCTGTGACAAATATTTCAAAAAATAAGCATCGTTAAGCTTTACAACAAATTTTCTACCATTTTCTTTTGCTATATTGTAAAACGTACGCATTCTATCTACATCTTTGAAATTAAAATCAGCGAAAACCAATCGATCTGAACCAGAAACTATTTTGTTGGAATCATTGTATACGATTTCTTCACTTTCTTTTTTTTCGTTTTTGTGGATTCGTGTTCCTTCACAGATTAGAGCAATTGGTTTAACCTCTTTTGCTTTTTCAATAAAGTCACAAGTCATTTGTGCATTTGTCCCATGTAGTCTAATGTCCCCAGTGTACGCAATTGGGCCTTCAGAGGTGTAGATGATAAAACCATACGCACCTGGAACTGAGTGATCAACATGAATTGGTTCTACCTCTAAGGAACCAACTTTGAATTTGTCACCTGTTCGAAATGTATTGACTGTTCGTTCTATTGGTGGATCCTTTCTATTGTATGGTCTTGTTCTAAAGCTTAGAACTTCCTTTTCTAATGTTCTTGATGATCTTTCTTCTAGTGCCTTTAGTATTAGATGACACGTATCGCCCATGTAAATTGGAATGTCTTCGTGTAAAAATGAAATATAATCAGCATGATCTGCATGTGCATGTGTTAAAAGAACGGCATCAATGTCTGGTTCTTCTGGTTTTCTTCCTGCAAGAACGAGTAAGTCATCACGATATGCACCAGAAATGTCAGGCAGTAATCCCATTGTAAGAAAATCTACAATTCCATTTGCTGTTCTTGGATTCAGATATTCTTCAAAAAACTTGTTGCGCCTTCCAAATCCCTTCCCAAAATCTAAGAAAACCTTGGTATCTTTGTCTTCTAGGAGAATTTTATTTCCTCCAATTTCGTTTACTCCACCGTAAAAAGTGAGGCTAGTCATGGTATTGTTCTCATAAAATGATATCTAAAAAACAGATCCTTAACTTTGGAAACTATTCTGGCTTAACCGAAAACATCATCTAATGTTTCAGCATTATCTATCAGATTTTTCACAGTGTATTTTGGTGCTTGGGAACCAACATTAGGACAATAATGGATTGAATCTCAACAGATTTGATACTAATTTTAGTCTAAAATTTAACGATTACCAGCGCAAATTGAGCTGAATACATTCTGGAAATTGATTGTTTTTTGTATTTTGATCTACAAAACATAGTGATTATAGAATGTGAATCTACAATGACAATCGAATCGTTCAAGATACATTACAATATTGTCCGAGTTTAGTTCTCATGCAGGGCCTTATCATTTTAGTTCAATGCCCTTTAGTTGCAAATCTGCTAAGATTTGGAACAACTTATTGCAAGCCTCAAAACATCTTATAATATCTTAAACGAAATTTACAATTAATAACTAGTGGAAGATAATGATTGATAAATTAGATAAGAGAAAAATCTTACGTCGCGAAAAGTTACGCTCTATTTTTCCCACGTTTGTTTTTCCATTAATTTTGGGGATTGTATTTTTTTGGTATTTTACTTTATATGATATAGACAAAGCTATTGGGCTATCACTGGTTACATCATTGTTGTATCCTGTAGGTGTGATTGTGTTATACATTAAACAAGCAAAATTAACTGATTTTAGTCTTATAAAATCTGGAAGTTACTATTTTGAAACTATTGGATATGAAAAAATGGTTATTCGTTTTGAATTTTTAGAACGATTGCTCTTTTGGTATTTTATTTTTTTCATAATTGCAGCAATATTAATTGGAACCTTACTATACCTTTCATCCTTCATTGAAAATACTAATGAATATTATGAAAAAGTAAAAGCTCTTCTCGCAATGTGGTTGGTAATACCAATTATGATGGTCTACACCATGCTAATTTTTAAAGTTAGAATAAGACAATGGAAGGATTTTGAATTTCATTATTCTTTAGGATGTTTTAAGATAGCATACGCAATAGGTGATTCAAATAAATTTAATATGTTAAATTACTCTCTAAAAGGCTTAAAGCATTATGATAGTTTTTTACAAAAAAATTTAGACTTACGTTTGAATGCAATAGAAAATTTAGTCACTATTATCACTATATCTGATTGCTTAGCTAGAAGTAGAATATTGGAAGGAATTGTTTCACGTATGAAAAAGAAAAGTGAACTTAACCTATTAACTTTTTTTGTTACCTTGCTCAATAAAGAAAATAGTGATCAATTACTAGCTCCTTACACATTAATTGATAAGTTGAAAAATAATCTTCCATTCATTATTATTATCATTAGCACAGTTAGTGTTTCCCTTCAACTATTGTCTATTTTTAAACCCTCATAGATTTTCACATGGTTGATGTAAAACTATCGTACCAAATTTGCTAAGGTCCATAACAATATAGTTATAATTTAAAAAATTAGATAGGACATGAATTTAATCAAAACTTGGGGAAAGTAAATGGTTAAATCAAAACCCATCTGTGAATATGAAAAAAAATATGATAATCGAATTAAAAAAGTTGAAGAAAAATTCAAGTGCCCTGATGAAGCTATTGGTTCTGGATTTTGTATATTACATGATCCCACTTACCTAGACAAAGCAACTGCAGAAGAAGTTACAAAAGTTTTCATGAAAAAAGTTCACAAAGCTATTGCTACAAAAAAGCCATTATTAGCTATAGGATATAATTTACCATCGATAAATATTTCAGCAACATTTGAAGCTCCTGTATATTTTAATTACACAACGTTTAATGGCACAGTTTTATTTGAAAAAACCAAATTTAACTATGATGCAAATTTTGTAAATACTTTATTCATTGGCAACACAAGTTTTACCGGTTCTCAATTCTCTCAAATAGCAAACTTTATTGAATGTAAATTTAAGAATGAAGTTACGTTTTTAGCTACTGACTTTAAAAATGAAGCTAGATTCAATTTAGCTGAATTTCAAAAAGGTTTATTTTCATTAGCTCATTTTCAAAAAGTGAATTTTTTTGAAGTAAAATTCTATGATGAATCTGAATTTAAGCTGACAAAATTTCATGACACGGCTCTGTTTCAAAAATCTCAATTTTACACCACAGATTTCACAGAAGCAAAATTTGAAAAAGAAGCAAGATTTATTGAAAATCAATTTTATGCTCAAGCAAATTTTAGAAAAATTAAATTTACTAATTCAGGAGGCATATTATTTGATGGAAATTTATCAAAACTTTCTTTTCTTGAAACGGACATTTCAAAAATTAATTTCGGAGATAATATCGGATGGGAACGTGTATATCGTAAACCAATGGATTGGTGGGATAAATTTATAATTTTTTGTGAAAAACTAAAAGAGCACAACAATAAATTCAAAGTACAAGATGAAAGAATTATTGAAAACAAATTAGAACAAAATGTTCGATTGGAAACTGTTATGAATATTTATAGAAATCTGCAAGAAAATTTTGATAAAAAATTAAATTATGATTTTGCAGGTGAATTTTTTGTTCGAGAAATGGAATTAAAACGAAAATTTAAAAAAAACACTAGAAATATGTCTAAACCTAATGAACCTTTGACTACTCATAAGAATATCTTAGCACAGATTTTTTCAGTCTTATCTTTTTACTATGTTATAGCTAAGTATGGTGAATCATATTATAGGCCATTGAAATTTGTAATACCAGGTTTGATTTTTTCAACATTCTATTTCTGGTCTTCAGGCTTTAATGTCATAAATTTAGTATTCCAAAGTGGGTTTGGAAGTGAAGCAATGAATAATGCCATAATTCGAAGCATTTCTGCATTTTTCCCTTTTTATGTATTTAGTTCGCATAATGCGTTAAGCGACTTGCTTTTAAGAATAGCATTATTACCGCTTTTAGGAGCTCTTTTCATATCATTAAGAAGGAAATTGGAAAGAAAGTATAGGCATTAAATGCTACAATTTTTTTAGGAATGCGATGAAATTCTCTATTGGCAAGGGAGTATATCAAACAGAGCAAGTTACCTTTATTGAGTGGTTAAGAATAACAATAAAAGTTGAGTGCAAAAACTGCAGCGCCGCTTCTTAAATCAGCAACAGATCGTTATAGCGAACAAAATCTAGTGGCTATAATTGGTAATCAAGGATCAGGTAAAACTGTAGTTGGAACATTATTGAAAGATGCAATTTTTACTTATTTTGATAAAGATGAGTTTAGTTTCAATTTGCTCTCAGGCAGCGATATACTAGAAGAAACAGAAGAATCCATTTTTACTGACAAAGTTTTTCCACCTCCAAGCAGACCTCGTATGGAATCAAAACTCGTATTCGAAGTAGTTAGAGCTCCTCCTTTGGGTAACAAAATCCTTTTTCATGTAAGAGATATCTCGGGGGAGGATTTTAAACTGGCTTTTCTGGGAGGGGATGTGTCGGCAGAAACTAGAGTAAACAATGTATTAGCTTTGAAAAAAGATAAAGAGCCTCTAGGACCATTTAGCTATCTTATTTTTGCAAAACTTTATGCTATTTTGATTGATTGTTCTGAATTTGATAATTGGAAAACAATCCAAACTAGACAATCACAGATGTTAAACTCACTTTTAGCTTTTAAGAAAGTTTTAGGAGAAATTCAAGATAATGGTAAATTTACTACTCCTTTAGCTATAGTTCTAACTAAGACGGATACGTTAAAAAATGGTATCGAAGGTTCGCCGGAAAATATGATTAAAAAGTATATGCCACAATTTCATACCACTTTATCTCATGTACACGATGGTCCACGACAATATTTTAGTTTGTTTATAGTAGGAGAGAAACCAACTGAAGATTCACAAAAACAAGAAGATGTTAAAGAAGAACAAGATGCACTGCCATCACAGACACCCATTAAGAAAATAATAGATCCAATTTCTTACAGTAATGGTGAATACGTCAAATTTATTTTATGGGTAATAGAAAAACTTTCATGAGACATGTCTTTTTGTGAACAATTTATTTTTACTGTGGCAAAGACAAAACACGAAAAAGGTTATCAAGTCATAGCTAAAAGTCCGGGAATAAATAAAGAAATAATTTCAGAATGTGAAAACTATCTTTATCCAGTAGATATTAATCTAAACAAATTCATTCAATCTAGGTCATTAATTCTATTAAAAAAAAACATAGTGGCATTTAGTATTGTAAAAAATATTGGTGTGGGTTTTGACGGGAGACTAGGCACTATCTACAGTCATACTTTTGTTATTGAAAAAAAAGAATTTCAGAAACTAGACAATGACTCAAGAATTTTTGAACAATACTATCATGAAGATCCTTCTTTTTTAGGTGAAATGCCTAAATTAATTTTAAAATCGGAAAAAATTCCTATTGATTTTAAAAATGTTGAAAAAATTAGGTCTATTTTACCTACCGTTTTGGTGGCACTATTTAAGAATGAAAAAATTGCAATTTTTAAGACAAACAAACCCAAACTTATACAAACTATACTTTCTATAGCCCCCCCATCAGTACGGTTGATACCATTCTCAACCTATGTTGAACATCCCAGTAAACAACCAAAATACAATTTTATTTTAACGTCCAAAGCTAAACTATTTGATCTGGAAGATGATTTTTGGAAAATTGATCTAGAAGAAAAGAAAATTCCAGTTACTAATACTAGTTCTATGTTAGGTAACAGCATAAGATATTTGTTGGATTTAATTGATAAACGCAAAGAAAACGAGTTAGTCGAAATCTATAATATGTTTGAAAAAATATCTAGTAATGATTTTAAGAATAAAATTATTTTAGTTACAAATTATACACAGTTTAATTCTCCTGCTAGTGAAAAACATAAACAAAGATATGCTGACAACATTTTTACAATAATTAACAAATTTGATAAAAAAATAGCTTCACAATATTTAGAAAAAGTGAAAAACTATTCAAACAAATATGCCATTTTAGGAGAAAAAATTCAAGAAGTAATTAATCCTGACATTTCATTGATTGATGCTTTGGTTCTGCTACCTGTAAGAGTAACAGCAGATTTGATTTCTTCCTACGTTGAATTTCAAAAAAAGCTATGGGGAAAAGATCGATCTGACTAGAGCTGTATATCTCTCAGAAATTTTAACTTAAAATGTTACATCTTGTTTGCCGATTCATTTGTGACATTACCTGGGAACAAATCTGTTGAGTTCCGTACACTCACAGGGCTTTGAACAATTAGTTCAATACCCTGTAACGAATCTGTTGAGATTCAATACAAATTTGGACTAAATTCAGTTCCAATTGAGTAGAATAGTCGAATTTTATGCACGTTTTGTGTGTCGAATTTTAATCTATACGGAACTTTTTTCAAACCAAAAAAGGTCTGGGTCTCGATGGATTCAGCTCTGACTAGATTAGAACAATTTGCGTTAGGATATGGCCATAAAATTACTACCAATTACTTCAATGATGTGGAACCAAAAAAAGTGACATCATAGTAAACGGTGCGGGTCTTAAAAGACTCAGATCTACAAAAATCAAAGACCTGTAAAATCAAGTTTCAAACAGAATCTAAACTTCAACCAAATAGAATGTTTTTGATGAAATTAAATGCTGAAAATATCACGTCTTTAAAGGTATGTAGGATGAAGTTCTCCTGAAAGTTCTCATCATGCACATCATGGGAATGAGATTCCATAAGATCTATGGTTGCATGAGGATGAGCCTCTGCAATAGAAATTGTGCCTAAAACAATTACAAATGCCATTAAAATTCCAAAAATTACAAAAGATTTCATCTGTTTATTCTCTAATGTTTAATATTTCAATTTTTCTTATTAGCATGTTCTATGCTGAAAATTCTTAAAATTAACATTTGATACGAACTGTTAACAGAATAATGAAATGTTAATGAAATTCATTTTAATTTAATCCAAAAATTGGGTGGCATTCTTTTAATTTAACAACTGGGAAATAGTGATAGCCATGTTGAAATTTGTTAGTAAATTCAGTTTGTTTTCCTGCGTGACCTAAGTATTTGAGAAAGGATGGTTTTGGTTCGTCGTTTAATTCGTGGTAATTAAAGCAGTAAACTGTTTCATCTAATTCAATTTCGGTAATATATCCTACAACCCATTTCTTTTTGTAAGGAAAGGCGTAAAGAGTGGGTTCTATCTCTTCTGGCAACTCCGGATTATATGTTAACCGTGCAAGGTCACCTAGATCATGGATTTTTATGGTTTTGAATTTATCCTTGATTTTCTTGGCGTGTCTTATGGGAAAGGGTAGCGAATCTATCTCTATAATTGGCGCATAATTTGAAATTGTTGTTGTTGAATTTACTATATCAGCTATCTCCTTTCCTGATTGTGGATTGTAAGAGATGTATCGCCCATCTTTTGTGAAAT
>JACZTB010000044.1 GCA_022573895.1 Nitrososphaerota archaeon | reverse complement strand
TATCTTTATTTGTGGGTATGATTATGATTTTTTATGCATGATACAGAGCCAGATACATTTGTCTATCAAACATGGCCTGAAAAATTTAGCAGTATGTTAAGTGAGATCGGAGTGGATTCAGTATCCAAAGAAATTGGAACCGATGATGTTGAAAAAGATGAATACTATGGTAGATATTTTACTCAAACACCTAGAATGATAACTAATCGAGGATGTATTGATATCAAGAATTCTAACATTGATGTAATACAAATTATTCAAAAGGGATAAAAATGCAAGATCCAAATCCAATTCCTTGGGGCGCACAAGACCAATTTCAAGCACATTTTATTGTAAGAAAGGATGTTGGCACGGCAGATGGAGATCATCTTGCAAAAACAAAATTAACTACTAAAGGACATTTTGCTGCAAAAACTGTTGTTAAAGTTGAATGGAATGGACCCGGCATTTTAGCTTCAAAACTAAATGAAGATGTTGAACTTAATGAAATGATTGCAAAACAATCAATCAAATATGCTACTATCTATATCGAGCCCACTGAGATAGCCGTTAGAATTAGAAGTAAATGGGATAATCATCTTGCTTTTGGTATTACCAAAGAACTTTTTGCAATTTATGATAGAATAGCTGGTCACATAAAAGCAATCTAAGCTTTCCACCAGTCTAAAGCAAGAAAATCTATTTTGTCTTTACCTTTTGGAATTGCTAAAATGAATTGTTTTCTTACTGTAGTTGCAAGTCTTCCTGCAAGAACAATTTCTGTTGATGTAATTGAATCATTTCTATTGTAGACTTGGATCAGGTACGGTGCATGATCAATTCCTGGTCCTTTTTCATAAACCGCAAAATCACAACCAAATTTTATTCCTGGATTGATGATGTATCCTTTGTCTCTGAAATTTTTGTAAACTAAATATTTTTTGTCAAAATCATGATATTCTTTTTTACAAATCTCAATCATTTTGTCAATAGTTACTTTTTGTTTTGATTTAGTAATGGTAATTTTCTTATTTTCTAAAAGATATAGCCCTTCAATTAGATCCAAAATTAGCGGAACATCT
Source organism: Nitrososphaerota archaeon (assembly GCA_022573895.1). Classification (GTDB taxonomy): domain Archaea; phylum Thermoproteota; class Nitrososphaeria; order Nitrososphaerales; family Nitrosopumilaceae; genus Nitrosopumilus. The sequence continues at coordinate 10,751 of JACZTB010000044.1, read as the reverse complement.
ATTTCTTCAAGTTTTGGTTTTGGAATGCCTATTGGTTTTCCATAGTATCCTTGGCTGAAAAGCTTACGCGAATCATCAATACTCCAAACAATGATCCTATTTTCAATTAATTCACTTTTCATAATTCTTATTACACATTAAGCGTATATGAATTCTCTAGTTGGGCATGGTTGTTTCTGAAGAATTGAAAATAAAGTAAAAATGGAAAATGCTATGTTTTATTTATAGACTTAGTGCTAGTAATATGAAAGAATCTGATACTCGTTGACATTTGTCTGCCATCTCTTCAATTCCTTCTATCACATCTTTCATCAACATCAATTCTTTAGTGTTTGATACTTGATTTAGAAGTGTAATTGTAGCCTGTCTGTATTTGATATCAATTTCTCTTTCAATTTTCTGTGTTTCTTGAGCCAATTCAATTGCATTTGCAGTGTTTGTATTAAGACTTCTAATTATCTCATTTAGCTTGTATACTTCATCTACAACTAGTTCAATCAATTTTGAAATCTCTTTGTCTAGGTTTGCAATTTTTAGTGTAGCTGGTTTTACGTTTGAGAGTTTAAACGCGATACCTGTAATGTAGCCTGCAATTTCATCCATCGTATATGCTGTATTGAGAAGATTTTCTCTATTCATGATCAATCCTCCTACATCTGCTACTTCTCGCGTAATCTTTCTTCTTAGATTTTCTACTTCTTCTTCAATGGTCGAAATTTGTTCTAGTACATTTTTGATTCCTGCCTTATCTTTTTTAATCATAAGTTCAGGTAGCGTTCCAAGTTCTCTGGCAGCATTTAGAATTCTATTAATTTCATCTTGTAAAACGGCTATGGCTTTTCTTTTTGCTTGAACTTCAAGTTCCCCACTATACATAACAAAAACAAAAAATTCTCAGGTAATTTAAATCCTCATGATTGCTGATATTTTTTGAGCATGATTATATCAAATTTCTATCGTGTGCTACTTTTTTTTGTCCTTTGTATAATGTGATAATTTCTTCATTTGTAGACGCATCTTCCACTGCTTTTTCAAGTCTAATCTTACCAGTAAATTTTGGAAATCTCAAAGCAAGACCTGCATCTTTTCTAATCCTATCTTTTGCTGCTTTGTGAATTGGACTTATTGTAATCTCTGATGCTACTATCTCTATTACTAATTCTGGTTCAAACCACACATCAGCTTCCATTTCACTATCTATGCGTGGATTTTTCTTGATTGTAACTTTTGGATTTAAAATTTGATACAATTGATCCAAATCTTCATCTGAAAACCCTGTTCCTACTTTGCAAATACTGGTGAATATATCCTCATCTTCATCATATGATGCAAGTAGTAGTGTTCCATAGCTTCCAGTTCTTCTCCCTTTTCCAAAAAATCCTCCTATCACAACAAGATCTAAACTGTCTCCTAATTCATTTTGATATTCTCTTTTTAGCTTTAACCAATTACTTCCTCTTGAACCTGCTTGATATGGTTTGTCAAGCATCTTTAGCATCAACCCCTCACTACCCTCATTAATGCTATTTTCTAAAAAATCCTTAATTTCGTTATTATTTTTGACTATTGTCATTGGAATATATTTTACAAAGTCATCTTCTTTTACAATCTTTTCTAGTTTTTTTCTTCTATCTTTATAGTCTAATTCTAAACAGGTTTTTCCATTACAGTACAAAATATCAAAAAAATTTACTGTGATTGGATATTGTGTAACTGCTTTTTCTATCTTGTATTTTCTTCTCCTATGCATCAATTCTTGAAATGGTAAAAAGTCTCCCGTATTTTCATTAATTGCTACTGCTTCTGCTTCTAAAATTACATTGTCTGCTTGAATTGCTTTAGGAATTTTTTCTATAATGTCTGGATAATAATTTGAAATGTTTTCTAAACTCCTAGAAAACAACACAACTTTTTCTCCTTCAACGTGAATCTGTACTCTTTCTCCATCTAACTTGTATTCGGCTGCAAAATTATTTCCCATTTTTTCAATTGCCTCTTCTTCACTTTTTACTCTGTCAGCAAGCATTGGCCTGATTGGATTAAATAAAATAACTTTAAATTTTTTAATTCCCTCAAGACCTTTAGTTGCTATAGTCTCAGCAACTTTTCCTAAATCACTTGAGACATTATATGCATATTCCAAAATTTTTCTGTTATCCCTATTCCCTGAAAATGCAATTGCTAATGCATCCATTACGGTATTCTCTGCAATCCCTAATCTTAAAGCTCCCAACAAAATCTTCAAAATGTAACTTGCTTCTAATGAGCTTGCATCATTCAACAAACTCGAGATGTATTTTATCTTCATATCTTGTGAGCGAGTACCTTCTAACTTGGCAATTTTAAATAATGTTTCATAGACTCTTTCTACTGTAATGTCTTCTACCAGAAATGTTGTTTGTGTTTTTTTTTCTAGTATTATAGCTGCTGCATGTCCTAGATCTCCTTCTTTCCTATATTCATCTTCAATTTTCTTAATTGAAATTCCTGATGACTTCGAAATGGCTCTTATTGCAAGTTTTTCAGCAACGCCTAGTTCAATTCCTTCAAAATCTGGTCTTAGTTTTCCCTGTAACAGGTACACAATCTTAGAAATTACTTCATCCGGGGTTTTCTCAAATAATTCTACTAGAAACTGTGTTAACTCTAATCTTTTTCTAGTTGATTCCATTTTGTTAAAAGAGTCAGCTAAAATAGAAAACTCCATCCTAATCCTCTACGTTATCATGAATAAAAGTTTGAAACTAGATATATTTGAAAATCGTCGGTTTGTCAGATTTTAGATAATCAGAAACCAGCGCAAAGTTGTTTAGCGGATATTCTTTTTTGTATTGTTTCATAAAACTCCAAGCAACATCATATGTTTTAAATTCAGTTCTAATTCCATCGATTTGACTCTTTTCCCCAAATACATCAAACACTATCACTGAATATTGTTTTGGACGATTGTGTGGTCTTGCTTTAAGAAGCCAAATTAGTGCAAAAACAAAAACTGCTCCCAAAATCACATACTCACCAGCCATTTTGAAGAACGTTAAAAAGATTCCAGGTATGGTATGTCCAAACAAAACAACCATAAAATTTGAAAATGAGACTACTATTACTACTGTGAAAATGTATAACTTGCAATCAACCATTTTTTGAAAATGACTCATTTCATAATTTGTTACATGCTTTTTTCTATTAACTTTTTCCTTTGATTAGTACGATTCAAAATTCCTAATCTGGATCTTCGTAATTTTCTTTCTTTTCACTTTTGAAGGTATATCCTTCCATTGGTTTCATCTTACTCTCAAGAACTTTCATTCTTGCTTTGTATCCTTCAGCATATTCTAATTCTGACGGAACAAGAGTTGCTGGATGAATGAATCCTTGACTTCTAATTGCCATTGCCTTCTTTGTTGCAATTTCTCTGATGTAGTCCCAATCTGGAGTTGAGAATCCATCAAATGGACCTGTAAACTTTCCATTGTGCATACTGAACACTAGTGCCTCTACAATTGGAATACAGAAATTGATAGTTGCTGCAGAGTTTAGTTTTACAGGCATTAGTGGCATGTTGTGACTACCTCTTGTATTTCCTGCAACATAATGTGGATTGTTAAAGACACTACCTACTTCTTCTGTAGCTGGGAAATTTTTTTGTGTTCTAACCAGAAATATTGGATCATCTTTTCCAACATATGTTCCTGCAATGTTGTGTAGTCTATCCGTTGATGCTGCAAGAATTGGTTCTCCATCTTTTGTAGTGACTGAATCAACAACATATCTTCCTGGATACATCAGTGCAGCTTCAATTGTTGGTTTATCTTGCCACAATTCAAGTTCAGCAATTTTCCCTTTTTCTACATCCATTATGTTTATCTTAACACCACTAGCGAGTGATTGATTTACAATCAAACCTGTATTACTTAATGCGTCTACAAACATTCTATAAATTGGATAATTGAATGCACCAGGCTCTGTTTTATCTGCTGCAAATACTGTAAATGCTTCATTTTGTCTCTCTTCAAATTCTAATTCTGCAACACCTGGACCCATACCTTTCACATTTCCTGAAAAAGAATCTTTTAACAAATCCTGTCCTGCACCGTAAAGTCCTTCTTCTTTTGCAACTTGGGTTCCTGCCATGAATGAATCCCAAGCAAGTTTGTGAATTTGTTGATTGTTTATTCCATGTGTGTGGGACATTACAATATGGACGTCATCTCCACAATATCCAATGTAATAATCAATTAACAGATCTGCTGAATTTTTGATAGTGTTTCTTACTGCTTCAATTAAACCATCACTTGGTTTTGTATGACCTCCAACTCCGCCGACATCCGCTTTGATAACTGATACTGTAATCTTCATAATTCACCTTTTTACCTCTTTGATTTATGTGCTTTCAGCAAAGTCTTCTGATCTAAAATTAATTGAAAAAAAGTATTGTTTTTTTCAAAAATTCATAACGCTAATAAATGCCCTTAGAGAGGCAATCCATATGGCAGACAAACCACACTTGAACATGATTGTAACCGGTCATATTGATAATGGAAAATCAACAACCATGGGTCATTTCTTGATGGATTTAGGCGTTGTAGATGAAAGAACAATCGCAGCACATGCAGTAGAATCTGAAAAGACCGGAAAAGGTGATACTTTCAAGTATGCATGGGTTATGGATAATATCAAAGATGAACGAGAAAGAGGTATTACTATTGATCTTGCTTTCCAAAAGTTTGAATCTGCAAAGTACTTCTTTACATTAATTGATGCACCTGGTCACAGGGACTTTATTAAAAATATGATTACTGGTGCTTCTGAAGCAGATGCAGCCATCTTAGTACTTTCAGCAAAAGAAGGTGAAACCGATACTGCAATCGCAGCAGGTGGACAAGCAAGAGAACACGCATTCTTGCTAAAGACATTAGGTGTAAGCCAACTAATTATCGCAATCAATAAAATGGATTCTGTCGACTATACTGAAGCAGCATTCAATACTGCCAAAGAAAAAGGTCAAAAACTGATAAAATCTGTAGGTTACAAATTAGAAAATGTAGCAGTTATTCCCGTTTCTGGATGGAAAGGCGATAATTTAGTTAAAAAGTCTGTGAATATGCCATGGTATACTGGAAAGACACTCCTTGAAGCATTTGATGACTTTACAATACCGGAAAAACCAATTGGTAAACCACTACGCGTTCCAATTCAAGATGTTTACACCATTACTGGTGTTGGCACAGTACCTGTAGGTAGAGTTGAAACTGGAACTATGAAAGCAGGTGATAAAATAATTGTAATGCCTTCTGGTGCCACAGGTGAAATCAAATCAATTGAAACTCACCACACCGAAATGTCATCAGCAGAAGCAGGTGACAACATTGGTTTTAACTTGAGAGGAATTGAAAAGAAAGATATCAAGAGAGGAGATGTACTTGGAACCCCTGATTCACCACCAACGGTTGCAAAAGAATTCAAAGCACAAATTATAATTATTCATCACCCCACAGCAATTGCTCCTGGTTATACACCCGTTATGCATGCACACACTACACAAGTTGCAGCAACTGTTACCGAGTTCCTCCAAAAGATTAATCCTGCAACTGGTGCCGTTGAGGAAGAAAATCCAAAGTTCCTCAAAGTTGGCGATTCAGCAATTGTAAAAATTAGACCTGTAAGACCAACCTGTATCGAAACTTTCCAAGATTTCCCTGAAATGGGCAGATTCGCACTTAGAGATATGGGTGCGACTATCGCAGCAGGAATAGTCAAAGAAATTACCGAAGAATACAAACCATAGGTATATTTTCATGACACAAACCGCTCGCGTAAAACTCACATCCATTAACTTAAAAAAATTAGATGGTGTTTGTGGAGAAATAATGGGAATTGGTAAAAAAACTGGCGTTAAAATAAAAGGTCCTACTCCACTTCCTGTTAAAAGACTACATATTGCTACTAGAAAATCTCCATGTGGTAGCGGTACTGAAACCTATGAGAAATGGGAAATGAAGATGCATAGGAGAATTATAAACATTAGTGCAGATGATAAAGCAATTAGACAACTAATGAGGCTTAAAATTCCTGACGATGTCTACATTGAATTATCTTTGACATAATTTGGTATCCTTAAATTATCGAAATTTTGATGATAAATATGGTTGAAGAAGATTCTGATTCTGTTGAAGAAACTCCTGTTGAGACATTTGATGTAATCTACTCTTGTCTTAGATGTGCAACGAATGTTTCAAATACTGAATTATCACGCTTACCTGAAATCAAATGTATCTGTGGATTTAGAGTATTTACAAAAGTAAGACCTCCTGTAGTAAAAACAATAAAAGCAATCTAGCTATCTATCTTTTTTGTAACTATGTTCTCTTTGTAGATGTGTTCTCATATCTTCCATGTTTGAGAAATATTTGTTACATTCTTTACAATCATATTGTAAATCTTTGCCATGAATAATTTGTTTGTGATTCATCATCTCTTCAACCTTTGAAAATTTTTTGTCACAAATATCACATCTAATTTTTTTAAAAAAACCCACTTTTATCCAAACTCTACTTTCTTCTCATCCCAACAATTCCTACAGAGCTGACCTTTAATCTTCCAATTTTCTTTTGGATTGTATCTGATCAACCCCATCTTACCTCCACACATTGCACAAAAATTTTTTTTCTTAGCAAAATCTTCTTCTTTTTTGTCAAAACATTCTTTACATAACAAACCTTCCATATCCCATTGCCATCTAGGTTCCCATAAATTTGTGATTTTTTTAGTTGTTCCACAATCAACACATGATTGTATAATTTTTCCTTCAAAGTATTCCTTTGATTTATCAAAATGACAATCTCCACAAAGTCGACCTTTTATATTCCACTCTCTTTTTGGCTTGTGTTTGTGAGTTAACTTTTTGTTACAAACAGCACAATATGATGGCTTTCTACTAAATAGTCCCATAATCTCTTACAATATTTCAAATAATTTAATCTATTAAATGTAGTAAAAATGAAGGGCAGCATCTGAAACGATGATCTTTTAACCTCGTATGAAATTTCACTACTGAAATATAACTCACATTTGTAGTGATTAGGAAAATTATAAAAATTACTTGTGATTTAATATTTTTTCAAGAGCTTGACTTACATTGAGCATACCGTTTCTCTTTGCAAATTCTTCGATCATTTTGTATTGTTTTTCAGTAAAACAAACTGGAATTGAACGTCTTTCCATATTTGTAGTTAGTATTTTTGACTAATATTCTTTTTGTTTACTTGAAACTAAATTGAGTGCTACTTGCTCACAAATTTTTAGAATTACTCAAACCACATTATAATATCTCATAATAAAAAAAATAATAGTTGTTACAATAACTCCAATTGTTATCAATTTCAAAATACACTCTTTCTTTTTAATGATATGTGGATCTCCATTATCTCTTTTGAGTAGTTTGTATTGTCTAGATGTAGTAATTAGTGCATAAGTCACTAATCCCGTAATTGTAGCGATAACTATGGCTTCAAAGGTTATGGAATTTGTTTGTATAATAGAGCCTGCGAAAACAGGTAGAATCCCCCACGAAAATATTGTTGATATATTATTGTGAAATTTACCTCCAAACAGTTCTAGACTATACGCAAATAGAAAAAAGCCCTCAATAACCCCTATTAAAAAAAGCCAAGGAGAATCTAAAAATGCAAAATAAATGCCTACAGAAAATGCAATACTTATTGCACTTAATGCTATAACTACAATCTTTCTTTTTGGCAGATTACCCCAAGGTTTTGTTTTACCTCCTACTGCATCAAGTAGGTGTGCACCAACCCCAAGTGCCAAAACGTAAATCACACAAATTGCTATTATTCGCTCTAATTGCAATGGTCCTGAAATTGCTCCTAAGGCAGCAAAGCAAGTAACAATACTTGTGTATGGTAAAAATAAAATTCCTATACTAATTCGAAATTTTTTAGAGCCAAATTTTGGAACAAACCATTCCGAGGTTCTATCAACTTGCAATAATATTATTTGGACTTTGTTGCTTATATGATCACGTGATTGACAACTGATATAATTGATAGAATAACTAATTGATTCGTGAACAAATATAGAAAATTTATCACAAAAGGTGTGATTGAATCACTGGATAAGGTTCCTTTTCATAGTAAGGCTCCAATCAAACGATTATCCATGTTGAGTAAATCTTTGATTCCTAAATCAAAAACCCATATTGCAGTTCATTTCGTTGACGCCTCCAAAGATCTTCCAAAATATAGTAAATTACATAAACACAACCATGACGAAATTAATTTGATACTATCTGAAGATTCTAGCTTGACATATGAGATTCAATTAGAAGATGAGTCTTATGAAGTGACGTCACCTTCAACAATATTTATTCCAAAGGGAATAAAACATAGTGCCCAAGCAATTTCAGGTAAGGGAATTTTTGTATGTATGATTTTAACAAATACTCATGATTTTCTTCCCAAAAATAATTGAAACCCTAAAAAGCACATACTAAATAATTCTAATATGAAAATAACTGAAATCGAAATTGATGACAGCCAAACTGGCTATTGCTGGATTCAAATATACACTGGTAACAGGAAACAGGCAATTTCATTAAGACATCAAATCTTAGATGATCAGGTAATTCGGGAAAGATTAGAAAATGAAATTATACAAAGCCAGAAAATAATTGCGCATTCATTAACCCCAATAGAAATTACATTCCAAAGCTTCCTTACCAAAAAACTTGAATTAATTCTCTCAGGAGAAAAAAACTCTTCGTAATATCCTCCTCAAATCATTTACTTTGATGGATAGAGTGTAAATATTTCGAATCTATGCCAATATTTCTCTCAGAAAGATATTTCAGTATTGGTGATTGGTGGTTAAAACTACATTTAACTAAAAAAGAAGGGAGACCAATCCCTCCCTATGACATTGTCAAATAGAGTTTAGAATCTAAATTTCATAACATGTAAATGAGTTTATCGACAAAGATTAAAAATAGAACGCCCCCGTTCTACTCGTAAAAAGTTACCCTAATCCACGTTATAATCATTGAGAGATCAAAACTATCGTTAACATTTCACGATAAATGTAAACCGATGAAAGATCTTAAATCTAATTTTGTCGTAATTATTTCATGAAACCTCAATCGTGTAGAAACTGTGGAAAAGAATTATGGGAAAATGAAAGAACATGTCCTCAGTGTGGGCGGGATAGAGAACAAGACGATCCAGAATAATTCGAAGAATAAGTAAACTAGTGTGTAATTTTTTGAATATACAAACTGCAGTCATACGTGATTATGCATATAATCAATATACTTGCAATAACAGGAATTATAATTGAATTATGATTTTTTTAATTATTTGTTTCATAAAAATAATTCATCAAAATAACAAAAACTGTAAAGTTTGGTGTTAAAACAGATAATGCAAAACCTGGAATTATTAGAAGGTATGAAATGTGAAAAATGCAATGGTGAAGCCAGAATTAATTCTCATGATGAGTTATGGTGTAAAAATTGTGCTATGCTAGTCTATGCATGTAAATGCCATTTAACTCAAATCTCTCAGGAAAATACTTAGGATTTAATCAAGTCGAACTGTGAAAAATAACGGTGATTATGAACTAATCAGCTATTTTGTAATTACCTGTATTTTTAAAGCAAACTTGTTTGTTATCACATTTGCTCTTTTGTTAAATTACTAAATGATAATGGAACAGATTTCTTTTATTTTTCATCCGTCTTTGGTTCTTCTTTAGCTGGTTCTGGAGTTGCAGTTTGTCCTTTAAACTCAGCCTCCATTTCAGGTCCATGTGGTCGTCTCTGCCTCAAGATGAACGCCAATACTGCCAGATAGAGTCCCACCCCGATTGCAGCACCATACGCTGCTATTCCAGCTTCTGCCATGGTATGGTTAATGCAAGATTAACAATAAAGATATGCTATCAAAACAAAAAATCTGTTCAATTTTTTTTGATTATCTTTACAACAATTAAGAAATTTTGACTAGTATCATTTAACTCAAATCTCTCTGGGAATTGCTGTGGAGTCAAAGGCATTGAGCTATTACTCTTATGGTCATTAATGTCAGTAAGTCGACTTAACCAAAACCGTTTATGGGACAATTTTGGCATTCAGATAGAAATTGATCGCTTCCTTAAATTTCTTAGAAAACTCGATCATATTTTTATTGTATTATTGTGTATAATACTTGGGTAGCAATAAACTGAAGAAAACACCGATGTGTTAAACCAGATCACAGATTGTTGCGCTAATACTGGTAAATCTGTAAGCGCATTTGGCTGTCAGTGGACGATGATTTCAGGATCAGAGTTTGGGTTTGGCTAGTTGCTATCCAACTTTTATGTTTGGCTCTTTGATTTTACAAGTTTTTGGTAACATTTTATCACAAATGTAAATGAATCATAAGAGTCATTAAAAATAGAACAAAGAAGAAATTTAGAAGACTGAAGTTTTTGGTACTGTCTTTTACTTGACATCTGAGAACAGTTATCACGTAGTTAAGACAGTAGAGTATTCTAATGAAGATGCACTGCTTCAGTCTTCATTTACATCAAGCTAAATTTAGTAATAAAATAGATCTAACAGAAAACTAACATCTGTTTGTTATTTTGGTTAGATTTTATTATTTGTCAATTGTTCCGCCTTGCCCATATACTACAGGAAGAGTATGACTACTGATCACCTTGATCTTTCTAATTTGAGATACTATCATCTCCATAGC
>JACZTB010000043.1 GCA_022573895.1 Nitrososphaerota archaeon | reverse complement strand
CATGCCTTTTTTACCACAATTTTTACACTCTTTCTCATCACAATCCTTAGTTACCACAGTCCCATCTTTAGTAATGATATTTACTGTACCACATGACTTGCATTTGACTGGATAATTACCCATACAAGCAATTCACTGGCTGGATAATTAAGAATTTTCAGATTAGATTAATCTAATTTTGAAATTTTATAGATCTTTTGCCGTGCATCTCGAAGTGATACCTTCCGTTTAACATATCCCTTCTCCAATAGATGACTTAGGGCCATTCTTACAGTTCTATCTGGCAGCAAGGTTTTTCTTGCAAGTTCTTTTTGTGTAAGTTCACCTTCATACTCTAGTGTCTTCAATAGCAGTTTGGAGCTAGGAGGCATGTTAAGTAGATCCTCAGCAAGATGTACCTTTTTGGCAAGAGCTGAGATTGCGGTGGTGTCTTTTTTCATTCTAATAATGCTTGCTGGTGAAGACTTGGTACACAATACAATTTTTTTTACCTTATAGCGATCAATACCATCAAGTACTACCTCACAATGGAGACGTGATGAAATCTCATCAATTTCAATGGAACTATCATTTGAGACTATTAGTGGACGACGTGTTACATCTAAGGAATTAACAGAGATTATTCCAAAGACTGCAGACTCTTGAAAGATTACTGGTCCGCCAGCTGACATTGAATAAGCAGATGAACCAATCGGAGTTGATATAATTATTCCATCACTGCTATCATGCCATACCTCTTCGCCATTGACTCGTAGTGTATGCTCCATAAGCATGGCACTCTTTGATGGAAACACTGCGGCGTCATTTAAAACTGGATAAACGTCTTTGCCATCAATTTTAATTCCAAGTCTTGGAACGTCCTCAATTGTATAATCTTGTTTTTTAAGTCGTTTAAGATATGTTTTGAATTCTTTTAGTTCAATTTGTGCCAAAAACCCACTATCTTCAGCCTCAATAATTCCTAATACAGGAATAGTTGAATCAAAGTTTGTGTGAAAATAATTTCTGACTCCTCTATCGCCACCAAGCACTATAATGCAATCAGCCGCTTTGAGTTTTAATTTTTGAGAAAATATAATTGATTGAATTCCTCCGTCATCTAGATTTTTTTTTATAGTTTTAACTGATGTGTCGGATACATCTGAATTGTAAATACCAATTTGCACAATCCATGTACACCATAACGTAGAATAAAAGCCTAAACCGGTCTGAATTTCATTGCATTATAGAAGTACGATGCGTTTGTTTCCGTTGCTCCTTTTTTTGGTACTTTTTCTAATCCGACTTTCTTTGATTCAATTGCAGCTTGAGCTGCCCCACTTGCAAAACAAAAAGCCCAAATCGAGTCCTTTTCCTTCAAGAATATAGAACAAAACGTAGAAGAAAATATGTCGCCAATTCCCGTAGTATCATAAATTTCTTGATTTGGGAGAGTTAACGAATAAATTCTATCTTTATCAAGCATAGAGATTTCTTGTTTATTCGTAAACAAGACATACTTCACGCCTTTTTTCTGTAGATTTTTCATTGCGTCTTGATCATCATTCCCAACTAAATGTCTAATTTCACTCGAACTTGTTTTTATTGCGGATACATTAGAAAGATCAATTTCTGTTTTTTCAAGGAAAATTTTATTGTTCGAATCAACTCTTCTCAAAAAACCCTGTGGATCCAAGAAAGTAAAGTTAGAATTTTGCTTGATTGAATCATATGTTTCAGAAGATATTTCATCAAAAACTGGACTAATTAAAGTTCCGTCAGCATCAATGTCAGAATATTCAATTTGTTCACATTTTTTTTCTAGGTAAAGTGTTCGATCAGAATCAGCTATGTTGATTTTAAATTGCGTTGTCGGTTTTTCAGATAAGCTATTAAAAAAATTGATTTTATTTTTTGTTAGATAATTTTCAGAATCAAAGTCCGAACCAAATTTGGTAAAAAGATCAACATCTAGTTTTAGGTTTCTTGCTGTACAGCTACAATAGCATGCTGGTCCGCCGGCTTGTTCATACGAAGCGTCACCAATTTTAATTGAATCAATTACACAATGAGAAAAAACAGCTAATTTCATCTGTAACCAAGAATTAAAGTTGAGGATTTAGTTTTTTGCATTAAGTTTTGTAAAACAATCGTGACAGAAGATTTCTCCTTTTGACACAATTACTTCGATATTTGAGGTCATACATTTGTGACATAGTCCCTTCATGCTAGTATAGTATAATATGAAATATAATTAAAGATTCTAGATTTACCTATAGCGTTTTTCTAAATTTGTTCAAGTACACGAATATAAGGAACCAATTATCAAGTGTTTCATGCCATTAAAGCGAGCAAGTCGAGGACGTAGAAAAGGAGGCAAAGGATCTTCTGGTACAGTTCAATGTACTAACTGCGGGCAAACTGTTCCAAAGGATAAAGCTAAAAAAGTTACTTCACGGCTAAATCTTGTAGAACATCAGCTTGCAAAAGAGCTTAGGGCTCAAGGAGCATACATTGCATCTCCAAGAGTTTTAAAGTGGTATTGTATTTCCTGTGCGATACATTTTGGAATACTAAAAATTAGATCAGCGGCATCAAGACGGCAACGTGGACGATTGAGATAAAATTATTCTCACAAGTTTTTTGCTACAACAATAATTCTTTGTATGAGTGTAATTGCTGCAATTATAATTACAATGATTACAGCGTATTCCATAAATGGTATATCAGAAACAAATCCACCCACGATGCCAAGAATGCCAATTACAAGAAGTCGTTCTGCGCGTTCTCCAATTCCAATCCCTTGTAGTTTTACACCAAGAGACTCTCCACGAGACCTCGTATAGCTAACAAGTAATGATAGTGTAATTGCCAAAAATACCAGATATGGCTCTGCATATCCTCCAATCAGAATACCAAAAAAAATGGCAACTTCTGCAATTTTATCAAAAACTGAATCAAGAAATGCTCCTTTAGTAGATGTTTTTTGTGAAACTATAGCTGCCTGTCCATCAACTATATCAAAAAATCCTGAAATTAGTAATAGAATTCCTCCAATGATTAATGCAAATTCAATTCCTAATCCATAAATTGTGGCTGAAGCAAATGCAAAAACAAGACCGACACAAGTCCAAACATTTGGAGACAAACCAGTTGATGCAAATCCCTGTCCTAATTTTTTAAGAGGTAGTTTCATTGAATCTCTAAAGTTGTTTAACACGAGCTCTTCACCAGATATGATGTATATAAAAAATGATGGAAAATTACTTGAGATTCAAAGCAAGCATAGTTGACATTATTTTTGCCGCTATGGATGCAGTGGCACCGTTATCATGAGTGGGATTTAGTTCAACAATATCAACACCAGTAATCTGTTTATCACCAAGAGAATGTATCATATCAAATAACTCTCTCGAGGTAATTCCGACTGATTCGGGATTACCAACGCCAGGTGCAAATGCAGGATCAAGAACATCAAGATCAAAGCTTGTGTAGATTTTATCAAATATAGAAATAGCATCTTTTATGAGTCTGGGACCATTTCCTTCTCGAATGTCTTTGTCGGAGATTGTTTTAATTTTATTTTCTGTAAGAAATGTCAATTCCTCTTTTACAAATGCACGAGCCCCAATGTGAACAATGTTTTCTGCCCCGCGTTTTTCGACAATTCTCCTAAGATATGAAGCATGACTTAGTTTAATGTCAGCAAATTCATTACGTAAATCATAATGAGCATCAAAGACTAGATAACCAGTTTCTTTAGGAAAGCTCATGTAAGTTCCCAGAGTTATCAAATGTTCACCGCCTAGAATTATCAGTTGTTTATTTCTTTGAAGAAGTTCGGCAGTGATTTTTTGAACCATTTCAAGCATTTTTTCTGCTACAACTGTATGCATTGTGTTTCCAAGATCTTCAATATTTGTTGATTCAAGATCTAATTGAAATTGTGTATGAAAAATCTCAATGTTGTTAAACGCATCCCTAATAGCATCTGGACCAAATCTAGTTCCGGGTTTGTAAGAATGAGTTGAGTCAAAAGGTACACCGAAGACTATGGCTACTGGGTCTGATGTTTCATTAGAACTAGTAATCAGTGGATTTTTGTTCAAATACAAATCAAGGAAACTCAATTTATCTCAGTCAGATCCAAAATTTACTATATAATATGCGTATCCATGTCACTATTATCAATATTGTAGATATTGTTAAAATCAGGTAATTCCTATAAGATTATGAAAAATTGGGCCGAAGGGAAGAAGATACAAACATGAGGATTAGTGCAGACACGCACAAGGATTTGATCAAAATACAGGGGTCAATCCAGACTAAAATAGGCCAAATAATAAGCTTAGACGTAGTTTTACAGGAATTAATCAGAGATTACAAAAAACGTCATAAATAACCTAAACTGTTGCGTCTGGCGCTATGCCCTTTTTTGCGTTTGATAACTCCATGTCAGTGTTTTTGTATAACAGTTTATCTCGTTTTATTTCTTCATCCAAATCATTTTTTTCTTTTTGTAATTTTTGTAATTCTGCTTCATTCCCTGGTTGCTTATTTTGGATCTTGAGATTAACAGTGTTCAGTTTTATTTGTGATGTTTCTAGACGGTCTGCAAGCTCTTTTTTATAATTCTCTAAATTTGGTATTAGCTGTTTTAGGTACTCATTTTCTTCAAATTCATGACTGAATTTTTTAAAATAGTATTTCTCTTTGACTTCATTTAGTATCTCATCTTTATTTTTGGGAAGGAATCCAGGATAAAAATTTTTGATATATTCATATAATGAGGCTCGTACAATATCAGCTCTTGGAATTGCTAATTTCTTTTCGATGATATTAAGAGCAGTATCAAGTTCGCTAGTAATTGTAGCTTTGACGTAAGATTCTCCTTTTGTGTTCCTCGTATTTTTTCGATTCATACCCTACTAGGGATTTTGAATGATAAAAGGTTTCCCTAATAGGGTGTTTTTGGGAAAATTGCCCGTATAACATCCTTGTTTTATACCCAACTGAGAACTTCCTTTATGACAAACGCAACAGTAAAGCCAACATTATTCCGAATTGAGCAAAAACTAGACAAACTCACCAATTTGTTGAATAAAGAAAATTCTGAGAAAGATGATGGACAGGAAAACGAAGGCCAAATAATCGAAATGGCTAAAAAATCAGATGGGAATGGATCTGGAAAATCCATTGAAGTTTGTGATTTTACCGAAAGCATGGCAAATGATGAAGAAGAAACGGAGGCCAAAAATTGAGATTTTGTGCAAGAACTAAAGGACTCACAGAAGATGAAAACAAGCAGTTTGCTAAAAATCTGAAAGATTTCACAAAACAAGAAATGAAAAAATTCCAAGACGAAGAATCGGAGGACGAGTGAATGATTCTTCGAATTTTTGATAATTTTTTTCCAGACGTTCCAGATCTTGAAAGACCCTGGGAAAACTTTGACGACGGGGATGAATTTTAAATGGTAAAACCAAGTATAAAATTAAAACGAGATTCTAAAAAAATTAGTTTAGATTTAGCAAAGTGGATTCAAGATGCCAGGACTGAGGATTTAATCACCATCCAAGAACGAGACGAATTTGAAAATTGTGCTGCTAGAATTGCTGGAATAGGAAATTTATTTACATGACTGGAAAAATAGGCCATATCAAACTATATCCAATACCTGAATCCATTAAAACAACTCTAAAAATCAAGGAAGATACATTATTTTTCAATATCCCTTTATCATTCTGTAAGGAAAACAAAATCAAACCAGAAAACCTAAAGTTTGACATACTAAAAGATTCAAAAAATAATATTTGGTTTGTCCCGATTGGAACGGGACAAATCCAAATTAGAAAACCCACACCGACTAAAATGGAGGCTTTATCTAATGTCAAGTGATCCTGTTCAGCTTTTAAACGTATATGAAAATTTACGCATAAATTTTGAAAGTCTCTGTTCTTGCGTCTACTGTTTTAATTTTGACAAGACTAGAAAATGCCGAAAGTGTAAAAAATTACATTGTAAAAACCACATAGAAAATCATAGATGTGTTACAAACAAAGAGGCAAGTTATTTTGTCTAGTGTTTTTGTTGTTTGTCAAATAGAGGGCTGTAAGTTTTTCAATAAAGTTGAGTATATGGAGCTTGACCGATTCAGGCGACACCTGGTCTATGATCATGACCGTTATGACCTGTATCAACTTGCATATGATAAAGGGATAATCCAAGATCCCATTCGCTATCATAATCCTAGTTATGTAATTCAGCAAATAGCGGAAATTTCCAGAGTTAAAGGACCTTAGAAATGAAAAATCCCGAAATTAATTTACCAAAAAATGTCTTGGGGCTTTATTGTTTATCATGTAAAAATGATTTAGAATCGGATTCGCATGGAAATTTCAGATGCAAGCATTGTTTTGCCAGGATAGGTGTTTTGAAATGACGCAAGAACAGCAAGAAGTAAAACAATTTTGTGAATCATGTTATGAATATGTATCAGGTGAAAAGCTGGAACATTGTAAATCCCTTAAACATGATATTTCAGAAGAAGCTTATACCGATTCTGCAATTCGTGATAGAATAAAAGATTTTTTTACAAGTTTTAAAAAAGATGAAAAATTTGTTTATCTGGATAAAATTGAACAGTTAATCACTAGGGATTTTATTTCAATAGATCCTCAAGATTTTTATCATTTTAAATTTAGTGAGGGCCTTGATTTATACAATTATCTGATCAATAAGCCTACCGAATTTATTAAAAATACAAAAGATGCAATTAATGAAATTTATTTTAATAAATATGATTCAAAAAAAGATTTTGAGATTATAATTTATGAAGTCGAAAGAAAATTATCAATAACAGAAGCTTTAGGAAATGAATACATCAATAACATTGCGACTTTAAACGGGACAATAACTTCAAAAACCTCAATTTTTAATTTACCTGAAGAAAAAATTTATGTATGTCTTAACAATCATACCACTAGAACAAAAATAAAACCTGTAAAATGTTCTGATCCTAAATGTAGTTACAAGTTTGATAATCTAAAAGAACGAACAGATTTAGAAAAATTTTCTCGTCATAGAACAATTTATTTAAAATCAGAAAATGAAGAAGCATTAAACCAGGAGGACGAATTAAGAATTGATGTTAAAAATGCCTTATGTGATCATGCGAACATAGGCGATAGAATCAAGGTTACAGGGATTATTGAAACAGATTACCAAGAAAAAACGAAAAACTATCATAATATTTTGAGATGTTTAGGGATACAAAAGCTAGATGATATTGATTTAAGCATTACGAGCGATGATGAAAAACAGTTTAAGGAATTACCTAATCAAGATGATTTTTACACTAGATTAATTCATTCAATAGCTCCTAGCATTTATGGTTGGGTAAATGTCAAAGAATCTATTTTATTTCAATTGATGGGTTCACCGTTAAGAATCAAAAAAGACGGAACTAAAGTGAGAGGAGTAATTCACATCGGTTTGTTTGGTGATCCTGGAACAGCTAAATCAAAATTTGGTGAATGGATAACCTCAACATTTCCTAGATCACAAATGATTATGGGCAAGGGAGCTACGGCTAAGGGCCTGATTATGGGCCTAGAAGATGGACCTGACGGACGTAAGGTCTTGAGGTCTGGGGCTATGGTGAATTGCAGAGATGGGGGGACGGTTGTCTTAGATGAATTTCCAAGAACCGATAAAGAAGTTATTGACGGTCTTTATACAACGGCTGAAAGTGGCGAGGGGTCTATATCAAAAACAGGTTTTCAAACCAAAGTTAAAGCTAACGCCAATCTGCTTTTAACTGGTAATGCACATGATGGTAAATGGTCTGAAAACTTGACCATATCTGAAAACCTAGCTGTAGATACTACATTTCTAACAAGGATTGATTTTACCTGGGTCTTTATTGACAAATATGACCAAAAAACAGATGATCTGTTAAGTGATGCAATACTTGAGGACGTTGATTATGAGGACGAAGTTAAACCGTTTTCAGATGTTATGCTTCAAAAATATTTAAAATATTGTAAGCAATTCAAACCACAATTAACAAAAGAGGTTAATGAAAATCTCAAAAAAGCCTATCTTGAACTACGAAAAGATAAACTGGCTAAAGAAAATGGAATTACCTTAAGACATTTAGAATCTATGATTAGATCCACTCGAGCAATAGCTAGATTACATCAAAAAGAATTTTGTACGGTTGAAGATGCTGACAAGGCCATAGAATTAATGCGAAAGATGTTTGAACAGCAAAATATCAGCATAAGCCAGGCTGATACTTACATTCAAAGGAATCTAAACAAGGCTGTTAATGTGTTATTTGAGGAATCAATTGAGGGCCTGGAAATGAAGTCATTATTTGAAAAGATTCTTCAATATGGTAAAAATGAGGATCAAGAACAAGCTAAAGCTGATTTAGGTATGGTAAATGACCAACGCCTTAACAAAAAATGGCGTAGTGTAATTGATACTATGAAACGTTCACCAAGACTTAAGATAATTAGTAGAAAACCCTTGATTTTTGCCTATGACCACAGTAAAGGCGACTTGAGAAATTATTCAAAATAGAATCCTATTTTCTAGAATTTTGTATAAGCATTTCTGGGGCACATAGGTCGTATAGGTCACATGGGGTCTATGTGCCCTATGTGCCCTATGTGACCGCACTTTCGTATAGTAGAATTTCAAAACAATCATTGAGTTTAACTAACACAATAAACACAAAAAACACAAATGAACACAGCTAACACGCCTAATAACACGCCTAGTAACACGCCTAACACAACAAACACAAACGAACACTTGTGTTTTGATTTTTCTTTAAGAGGTTTGAAAATTGGCTAAAACAAAAACAGCTTCTGTCAGATTACCAAAAGAAATGTATGAAGAAATTGATAATATTTGTGATGAAGTCGGTTGTTCTCGAAATGATTGGATTAAAGACACTTTGCAGAATAAATTAAGAGAAGAAAATAACCAAAACAGCCAGGATCAAGAGGTCATAGAGGACACAAAACCTCCAAAAATTACTGCTAGACTGATAGATGATGAGCCAAAAAAAGAACGCAAAGACATTGTGGTAAATTTTAACCCTAAAGATTCTGTAATAGAAAAGGTAGAGCCAAAAGCTACCGTAGAAATAACTCCAATACCAAAAATAGAGATTAAAGAAGTCATTCAAGACAATTCGAACAAGTCAGTAGTTCAATTTACTCAGTTTAATGACAAACTTTTGCCAGTTGCAAAGAGGTTTAACATATGACTCAGGCTGTAACTTGTCCAGGCTGTAATCAACAAATAGCTATAGATGATTCACCACAACAAATGGAATTAGAGAGACTAAAACAGGAAATGAATAGGCCAAGAACCCACGAAGAAATAAGTCGGACTATACCGAAGGGAGTTAATTTTGGATCCTGTCCAGACGGAAACTGTGAGAAAAAAATCGAGAATCCAAACAAAACCACAAAATTTTATGATTGTCCTCATTGTGATGCCAATACGGTACCAAGTAAATATAGTAATTTTTGTCCTACATGTGGAAAGAATCTCAAAGATGAGGATCTAAATGAATCAAGTGTGGATATTTCAAATGATAAAGGCTGGTGGTAAACCAGCTAACAAATATTGATAATTTTTCACAAAACAACCGTCATATAGGTTATAAAACAATAATTTTTTAGATTTGGCAAAAGTTCAACTGCAAACAACTTGTTCATGTTGTGGTAGATTAGATCAAAAGGAAACAGAGCTAGACTTGATCTTTGATGCAATAATCAAGAAAAAACCAGCTACTAAAGGACCAATAGATTCGATAAAGGCATTATTGAAGAATGAAAAACCCATTTTAAAACGATATTAGATTAATGGAGATAACAAGTGGATTACGTTAATTCAAAATGCTAGTAAGAAATGATGGGGATGAAGGGCTTCGATCCCCTGAACACTCAGGTACGAATCCGAGGGCATTATCCATACTATACTACATCCCCGTTTGGGTAAAAATAATTCAGAATTAAAATATTGGTGCTCTCAGTTTCGTACTCAGGTTTTTACACCCAAAGAGAGCAAGTTACAGCAGTAACTTTTTACCAATTATATTTAGAATTATAACAATTTAAGAATTTGGTTGTTTAAATACTCAGCATAAGTTTTTGCGGTTAAATAGACGCTAGCCTCGATGAACCCTACTACTACACCCCTATACCCCTAGTTTAACCCCAGTTTGATCCAGTGTTTAAGGCTAAATTTTATGCTAAAGCTTCCCTAAGTTTTGGAACTTGTTTTCTCAAAATTTGATATTTTTTGATAAAATTAGCTGTTTCATCTTTAATGTATTCGATTATTTTGTCATAATCCTTATTCTCATAATAGGTTCGAATAACACTTCCAGGCTGTTTTTTACCTAATATCAAATTGTATCCCTTGAATTGGCCATCATTAATCAAAATCAGAGTTGTTTTAATGTCAATTACAGGCCTAGTGCGAAATAATTCCATACTCAAATTCAAGTCAAAGTGATGATTCAGTCTGTAAATCAAAGATATGAGATCAAAACCATACAAATTCATACCGATAGGAATAAACGAAAAATCATTTCCAGAAAAGAAAATTTTTCTAAATTTGTCTAACAATTCTTTCTCTGTTCTACAATCCCACTCGGTTAAAATTTGAAGATCGCCATTTGGCCCACCATTCCTTGAAAGTTTTTGAAATTGGATTGTAATTATTTTATCGTTTGCTAGATCGGGTCTTTCATGTGGAGAATAAGTTTCCATGTCAAAATAATATTCAGTCAAATCTATGAAAGATGGATAAAAGGGAAGTTTATTTGTTCGGATTTTATGTTTCCGAAGAATGAAACTAGTAGAGTTTTCAAAATTATTATTAAAAAGTTCAAAGGGGCGGCGTTATGACGAATTCAATACAATAATCAACAAGATTCTAAAAATTCTTAATTCTAGAAAGATCCGATTTATCTAAAAGTATACGATCTTATTTTTATGGGCATTATCGGGAAATTGATGGAAAACCGGAGGATAAAAAAAGAACAAGAAAGACTCCGAGAGCAAGAAAAATTACTTAGACAAGAAGAAGAACGAAGAAAACATGATAAAATTCTAAAAGAAATTTCAGATTTACTTGACAAATTTAGAATGGATGATTTGAAAAAACTTTGTCAAGATTATCTTGGAATGTTACCAAATCCTAATGTTGACGAATCTGGTAACCGTTACAAACTGGACCGACGAAAATTTATTAATTTTATTTTTCAAAATATTGAAAGTAATGAGCTAAAATTTCAACAGATAAAGGATTTTGCGCTACAAGAACACATTGTAGTGCCGAGCTTTTTTGGTTTTGAAACAAATAAAGAAGAATATCAAAGAGAGTTTGAAAGTATCATTAACGCAATTAAATCAAATTTTGTACCTGAGAAAATCTCTGATGAGGAACATTTAGAGGCACAGATTGTCATCTTTCTTAAAGCAAAATTTCCCGACAAAAAAATAATGAGACAAGTAAAAACAAAATTTGAAGGCGAGTTAGATATTCTGATTGACGATAAATATGCTTTAGAACTGAAAGTACCAACAAGTAGAACTGTTTTAAGAAATTTAAGTGCACAACTCGAAGAATACAAAGAACAGTACCCATTTTTGTGTGCATATATTTTTGAAAATCAAGAGTTGAATCTTTCAAATGTCATAACCGAATATGCTGACAAATTCAAGCGAGATTACGGCGTTCCATCAATAATTTTCAAAGGAGAAAAAAGAGGTGAAACGTCAAATAATATTCAGTGTTAGGCACAGAAAATTTTTCATTTTTAGTAAATTGGATCTTAACCCTGAAAATTCTTAATTCTTAGATTTCAACAGTTCGATAATTCTGTTGACAGATGTTATGAAACGTTAATGAAAATTAGATTCAATTTTGATAATTTTTAATCATGTTTTAATAAATGATCTATGTAACAAAAACATGAAACGAATTGAAGCATTTGTACCAAC
>JACZTB010000008.1 GCA_022573895.1 Nitrososphaerota archaeon | reverse complement strand
CTTTTCCGATCTACTGGTCGATATGGTGTAATTTGGACTCTAGTTCATCTATGTTTTCTTCAAGCCATTTTTTGTGTGATTCTAATTTTTCTATCTGTTTTTGATACTGGACTGATTTTTGCTCCTGTGTGGTGTTGATCTTTGCAATGTCACCTGTTTGTTTTACTAATTTTGAAAAATCTTCGACATCTAATTTTGATGACTCAAAAATCTTATTCCACTCTAGAATTAAGGCATGCTCAATTCCATGTTGTTTTAGTTTTTTTAGTATTTGCAGTGTGTTAAGGTTATCTTCATGTTTTGTTTTGAAATCTTTTTCTTGCAGCCGAACTGATTGTAGTTCCTTTGATTTTACAGAAATGTCATTTTCAAGTTTTTTCAGATAACCACTCAAACACAGTTTCTTGTCATAGTTGTTTTCTAGATCCTCATAGAGTCTTTGCAGTGCAGCCTTTGCATTGATGTTGTGGTTTTTTGAAATATCAATTATCATATGATAAAGACTCTGCAGGTCTTGCTCTTTGATTCCAATCTTGTTTAAATTCCTGATTATATTGGCAACTGATACTTTTTCTTCAATTTCCTTTGTGATGTTTTCTAGTTTTTTTGTTTGGTTAACTATGGTTAATTGCAGCTGCTTTTGTTTCTGGTCTAGTTTTTCCATTCTGAATTCATGCGATTCTTCTTTTTGTAAATGATTAATTATCTTATCAGAATTGTAATTGATATCTGATGCCTTTTTGAGAATTGTAACTAATTTTTGTAGGTCATTGATCCCAATATCATTTTTTTCAAGTTCTGTTTTTACACAATCAAACTCTTCAACCTTTTCAATTGTCAGGTTTTTCTCCTCTAGTGCATTTTCAGCACTAGTCTTTGCACTGGCTTCTTGTTGGGACAGTATGGAAATATTCTTTTCTAGTCTGTCTTTTTCCTCAAGCAGATTCTGGTATTTCATTGGTAGGTCTTTAAGACTAACATCTGATTTTTCCTGTAACTCTGAAACAATCTTGCTGCATTCTATTAATTTTGAAAGCGAGATTCCTTGATTCTGAGCCTTTTCAATTGTATCCTTAATGAGTTCTCCCAGCTCATCCTCATCTAGTCCTGATTTGCTGATAACAGAGTATATCTTGGCGCCAACCAGTGCTTGAGGTGCACTAATTCCTAGTTTTCTCATTGCAACTGCAAACTCTCGTATTGCAGATACTTCCTTTTGTCCCAACTCTTTTTTTAGTCTGTCAATTACACCACAAACATATCCAGTACTTGTACCGCACTTTTTTGAAATGTCCTCAATAGTATGACCGTAAAGGTATAATCGAATGACTTCTTTTTCTGTTGCAGGAGACTTTGGAGTATTCATTGTTGTATGTCTCCAAAAATAATATTTTCATTTTCATCAAATTTTTCAGATATTTTTTCACCAATTGTTTCATTTTCATCATGTTCATCAGAATTTTTATTTTGAAATTTTTTATTAAACATGATACCATAGAGCGTAATACTAACTCCATGTTGACTGGATGTGCTAAACATGAAAGTATCATAAATGAAAAAAATACTGTTACAGGATAGTTCAAAATGAAAATTCAATCTATAACCTCCTCTTTGATTAGATGCACCTTGCTTTCTTTGTCATGGCAATCCTTGCATAATTCTAGTGAATAGTTGCCGTTTGTTGAGCAAGCAAAGGTCATCAGATAATTTCGTCTTTCATGCTTGCATTGCAGTATCATTATTTTTAATAAAATACAACTATTAGTTTGGAATAACGATCATGAAATTTGGTACATTTTAAAAGCTAAAATACAAAAAATACAACATATGGCAAATGAACAAGTTTG
This sequence comes from Nitrososphaerota archaeon, assembly GCA_022573895.1. Taxonomy (GTDB): domain Archaea; phylum Thermoproteota; class Nitrososphaeria; order Nitrososphaerales; family Nitrosopumilaceae; genus Nitrosopumilus. The sequence goes on along the minus strand of JACZTB010000008.1, from coordinate 60,373 downwards.
CAGATGATGAAATAATAGAATCTTTGAATGAACATCCATTTTCTACTCTACAGCAGATAAAATCTACAGGAGCAATCAAAAATCATACTTCTCTGAAAAAACGGCTTGATTCACTTGAGGATCAAAACAAGATCACACACCTAAAATTCATTAGTAAATATTATGTAAATCCCTTATCCGATTATCTTGTCATACTTGGAACAATTGAAGAGTGTGCGGATAGAATACTTTCACAATTAAAAAACAATCAAAACCTCAAACAAGGCTCGTTTTACAAAGAGATCAAAAAGACATCCAAATTTAATAATTGTACTGGTACAAAAATCTCCAGAGCAAAAAGATTCGTAAAAGATCTCTCTGACAAAAAAGGCAACATCAAGGAGCCAAATGAGAGATACCTCATGAAATATTTTTTGTTATTTGAGCTAAGAGCCATAATCTGGAATCTTGAATTTAGAAAGCTACAGCAATTATCATTTGCTGCAAACGATGATCAAAAATTAATTAACTCTATGTTTATTCCCCTGTGGTTTTTTGAAAACTTTTTGAAAAACTATGATCCAAAAAACTCAAAATACATTCTCGGTACTTCATATGAAACATTGGAAAAGTCATTAGATCAAATGTATTTTGATGATATGTCATATTATAATTTGCTAAAATCACAAAAAGATTCTTTGTACACAAAAATTATGTATTGTAGCGAATATCTTTTGAATGATAACAAAAAAGATGTATCAGAGTTTTATCATGCAAAGAAAAAACAAATGATTGGTTTTGAAGAGCGCATCAAGAAAAATCTGGATAAAGAAAGAGATCAACATATAGAAGATAGATTTGAACCTGTACTGACTGAACTGACATCAAAGATGAAAGTTGAGAAGAAAAAAGCAAAAAACGATAAATCAAAACAAGTCATTCAAGAAAAATTTGAGGTGTTGAGTAAAAAGAAAAAACAAATAATCAAAGAAAATGATACCATAAAGTACCAAAAAAAGTTTGAAAAGGAACGTTCTCGTATAACACCCAAGAATACAAAAAGTATCACACACATGATGAACTCTTTTCATAACAGAAAAGGAATGCTAGATTTTGAACAACTATTTCATCAACAAAGAATAGAGTATAATCGTCTCTTCTGCGATAATGTGAATAATTCTGTACTTGAACTATTTCTAATACTACATACAATCCGATTCATTGTAAACCAAATTCCAAGACATGAGCCAGATTATAAAAAAATAAAAAAAGTGATAAAAAAGACACTGCCAGAGTTTGTCATGGCTTGACCTGGTACTTTTGCATCCGCTCGACTTTAGCCTCAAGTTCTGATAGTCTGCCTAGTGCAAGTTGTTTTTCATAGTTTGCCTGCGATAGTTTCTGGTTTTCAATCTCAATCTCCTCTAGTTTCTCCTTTAGACGATATTTGTCACTGATCATCAGATCCGACATTGCCTGCAGGTATTCAGGAACATGCTCTAAAACGTCAGTCCAGAAATAGTTCTTGTCAGTCTTTACCAAACCGTAATGGCCAAGCAGTCTCTCCTTGATTACAAGGGCTGACAATGTTCCCTTTGTTGATTCTGTTTGCATCATTACTTTATCCCAGTATCTTCTAAAGCCATGAGTAGTTGGAACTGTATGTCTTCTTTTTCCCTCAGTGAGTGGTCCTCGCAATCCTGATTTTATGAGTAGTTTTTGCATTCTACCCTTTACCGTTTTGCTAGTGATTGACATCTTTGAGGTTCTATCCAGCATCAAATGGTCTGAATCAGTTGGGAGTCTAGACATCTTTTTGGTCCAAACTTTTTTGTATTCCTGGAGTTTTTTCCACGCCTCAAGTGATATCAGTGCTGTGTACTGTTCTGGAGTACTTTTGTAAATCACCATTCCAGCACAAACAACATTTCCTTGCTCCCCGTCTTTTAGCTCTATTTTGTATTTTCCCTCAACATGATAAATGGGAAATACATCAGCCCATCTCAGACCATTCCAGGCACCAAGCCTCAATCCACCAGAACTTGATGCAAGAATGATAAAATCAGTATCAATGGTACCAGAATATTCGAGCAGTTTACTGATCTCTTCTTTTGTGTAACCTCTGCCCTGATGTATGTTGTTTTTTTCTGGATAAAATGTGTAGATTCTTTTCCATGCTAGTCCTACATCATTCATGACTAGTAATTTCTTGATTGGCTTTATCTTGTTTGGAAGATATGATGGATTAATGTAGTATTGGTTTGATCTATCTAGTGCAGTTCTCTCTCGCAGTTTTTTTACATATGCAATTATGATGTTAGTTGCCTTTGTCTGGTCTTCACTTGCAATCTCTACAAATTGTTGCGCTCTTTGTTTAAAGTCACCTTGCAGCAAGTCAGCACATACATTCATCAAAAAATATCGCAACAATCTCTGTAACGTCTCTTTTGTTGCTTGTGACTTTATTCCAGAGTAAAATAACTCTAGTACATTTTCCTGTCTTATCTTGATGTCACTTTCAGTAAGCTTGAAGTTTGGATTCATAATATTACTATACTCCTCTTGTAGTTTGGAAATTCGACGTCAAATTTTGGTACCTTCTTGTAACGAGTCCCAGAAAAGAAGCTAAGGAGGAACGGGTCTAGAGGGATTCGGACCCTCGACAACCGGATTAAAAGTCCGGTGCGCTACCTGGCTGCGCCATAGACCCTTATGAAAAATGCTTTACGTGTATAATTTAGTCTTTTAGAAAATTTTTTTGTTATGACCGAAACTTTTAATCTGGCAATTTGATTCAAAGTACTTGTGCCCTTGTAGTATAGCCCGGTCTAGAATTCGGCCCTGTCACGGCTGAGACGCGTGTTCGAATCCCGCCGAGGGCGCCATCGATTCTCTTTAAATCCCTACATTGTAAGAGAGACTATTGAACCAAAAAGATTCCAATCCAAAAAATATTGGTATCTATGATTATGACAAGAGAATCTCAAGAACCTTAATTCTAATAAAAAAAGAACTCTCGCAAGAAAACATCGACTTGATTGAACAATATCATAATGTTATGATTACAGAATCTCTCTCAAAGGCTGGACAGCACAAGCACCTTCAGACGCTTCTTAATCTGAGCAGATTTTTAGAAAAAAACTGGAAAGATACCACAAAAACAGACATTGAGAGGATTATTTCTAAAGTGGTTCAGAAATATTCTCCTGACGGTCAGGAGACAAACACAACACATGACCACAAAAAAGTATTAAAGATATTTTTTAGATGGCTCAAGCTTGGCTCTAGAAGCAAAGACGAGGTAGGTGATCCTCCAGAGACAAAAAATGTCAAGATGAAACGAGTCAAAGACAAAATTGCAAGGGAAGACTTGCTTACAGAATCTGACAGAACACGTATCTTGTATGCATGCGGTGAAAATGTACGAGACAGGGCATTTATTGACTGTCTCTATGATAGTGGCACAAGACCTGGAGAAATTTTGAACTTGCAGATAAAACATGTAAAGTTTGATCAGCATGGAATTGTTTTACAAGTGGATGGCAAAACTGGCGCAAGAACAGTACGGTTGATTGAGGCCATCCCAAATCTTTCTGCTTGGCTTAATGTGCATCCTTTCAGAGACAATCCAAATGCACCACTATGGATAACTCTTAACAAAGCAAAGTATGGACAACAACTAACATACAATTCTGCACGTCAAATGGTTTTGAGAAGATGTGCCATGGCAAATCTGTCAAAGAAAGTTCATCTTAATTTATTCAGACATTCTGAAGCTACAAGAACTGCAAAATTTATGACAGAAGCCCACATGAAAATGCGTCATGGATGGACGGCTGATTCTAAACAGGCTGCACGTTACGTCCATCTTATCAACTCTGATGTTGATGATGCGCTCTTCAAACATTTTGGAATTAAACTTGACAAAGAAGAAATACAAAACCTTCCACAAATATGTCCTATTTGCAAAATGGTAAATGATCCTCATGCAAATATTTGCTCAAAGTGCACCAAGCCGCTTAACCTTGGTGGTATCACAGAAATTGATGAATTACAAAAACAAGAAATCAAAAAACTTGCAAAACAATTAGTATCTGAAGAGACTGAAGAATGGAAAGAAAAATTCTTTGATATTCAAAAAGAGATGGTGTTGCAACGATCCTCACTTGCACTATACAATGCAATGAAGGGAATTCCGACTGAAATTGACCTGAAACAATTGGAATCTCAGAAATCTTCTAGAAAACCAGAAATGTTGGCATGGAAACCACTTTTGTCTTATTCTACAAATCATAGTTTCTAGATGTCTATCAGTATTCTTCAATATTGAACAAATCTCTCGAGGGGAATTATCTAATTAGTTCAAATCTCTAAAACCCATTTGCGGTGTTGAACAAAAAAGTTTGATATCCTTATTTTTAATAAAATGATTGTGTTCCCTCAGATGATTAAATAAACTTTATAGTAATTTTATCTCACTTTTTTTGCTTGTTTTGGTAGATCTCAGGTCAATGGTCTTTGAATACTTCTGTACAATTATCCCTGTTACAAGTTTAATTACCAATCCCAAAAAATCTACAGAAGCATCTTAGAATTAGTTTGACACTCTCCTAACTGAGGAACCACAATGGAAGTTCATACCCCAGATCCGTACACATATTTTCGGATTGTATGAAAAATTTTTAGGATCAACTTTTTTCTTGTAATCTTAGACAAGATTATAGATTTTGTTATTAGACGTAAAAGTTAACTTATACCTTTTTTTGTAGGTTCTATCTGAAATCTTGTTAAGAGTGAAAAATTTGTTTGAAGAAAATGACTTATTTGAACGGATCATTCAGATAAAAAATTTGAAAGAAGGCTGTTTCAAATATCTTGAAGAATCCTCTAAAGACTTACTTACACATAAAATCATCTTCTCAATTGCTAAATTATCTTCTGAAAAAATGGGCCCAGTTAAAATTGCTGAAATATCTAAAGATGTCTTTGGCGAGGACGAAAAATCGAAAAAAGATCTGATTAGACTTGGTATAGAAAAATCTCTTTCAAAATGTGGGATGGTTGAAAAATTACAATATGCTTCTAATGATGTTCGTTATCTTCTCACTGCATATAGATTTCAAAAAGTCAGAGAAATTGAAAGTTTTAGTGGAGATAGAGTTGAATCTTTTGATAAATTTGAGATTCCTAAATCATTATGGCCAATTCCTGATGAATATTACAAGTTATTATCAAAAAAATTTGGCTATGATGAAGCATTAAAGAAAATTAATGCAGACTTTGATCATGGTGTTATTCCACGTGGGGAATACGAAGACTTGATACGCGAATATTCTCAAAATCTTACTCAAATTCAAAATAAGATCAATTCCAAATTTAATGGATTAGAAGATTCGGTGAATTAAGATTGAATTTTGCAGTTATTTTGACCATCTTTTCTTTTTTATTGTTTTTAGCCTACAGTCCTTCTTTTGGCCAAACTGATTCAACCAACTCTCCTCAAAATACATTACAAGTAAGTTTTGTAAATAATACTGCAACATCATATGATCTTGATTTAGATTCTTACGAAATCTTCACGTTGAGTCAAAAATATTCATGGGTCAGAGATCAGAATAGCAGATACAATCTAGTTTCATACAGCCTTGATGGTCAAGATTTTTCCCAGATCTCAAGACAATCTAGAGGAAATTTCATTTTAGACATTCCTGCTGATTCATCACATACTGTTGTTTTTTTAGCTGTGACTCAGTATCCTGTTTCCATTCAAGGTGTGAAGGAATATTCATTTTCACCGATATCTCCTACTAATGATAATTGGTTTGATACTAAATCCGAAATTAAGATTTTAGATATAACCTCCAATAACGAAGGACTGATTCCTTATGAAATAGAAAATTGGGAAGGGCAGATAGTAACCTCATCTGGAAACTCTGCCGTAATACTAGTTGATGGTCCTATTACCATTGAAGCAAAGTGGAGACAAAATTATTCTACTCTTGCATTATTAGTGGGGTTACCAATTGTGGCAATTGTAGTATTTCTTGCAGTTAAAAGAAGGACAATACTTTCTCAGCGACCTTCATCACAATCGGATGCTCAAGTACATGAAATTGGGAATTACCGTGAGAAAATCCGAGAGTATTTGAAACAAAAATCCTTTAAAAAATTGGAATTACTACTAAACTCGAAATCTATCACTAATGACAAGTATTTGGGAATTAAAGAAACACTATGGGAAGAATAAAATCAAATATTTTACCTTTATTTGTCTAGGGTCGCTCGACAGAACCAATCTTTAAGGGACAAAGATATTCTTTCTTTTATTCTGTAGGTTAGTATTCTAGTTTGTGAAAAACAGAGCTGTTACAGTATTTTTACTTGCATACATCCTACTAGGTTCAGTTTACAGTGTAACTCCCACATTTGCTGATAACGATTTTACGATTAAAACAATTTTGGATGAATCAAACAAAGTGATTCTAGATAAATTTCTTGAATTTGAGACTAATGGAGTAGTAATACCTTCAGCTGCTCTTTCTCTATATGATGAGGGATTTATCCAATATGAAGAAGCACTTGGTTTTCTAGCCCAAGAAGACTTTGAAAATGCAAAGGATCCTGGCCTTGAAGCGTTATCCCTGTTTGAAGATGCTTACGAGGTACTTTTTGAGGCTGAAGAAGAACTTTTTGTAGAACCAGAAGGGTATGTTGGAGATATTCTCGCAATTGCAGAATCAATAACTGCTTTAAAAGATGAATCTACCAGAATAGGTGATCTCATAGACATTAATGATTTGAGTATTATTAGCTTGGAAGAGCTTGATGCTTTAATTACATCGGCAGATACCAATTTTACTCAAGGAAATTTTGCTGAGGCTTTAACATTAATCGAATCTGCTGAGGATGTTCTTAATGAGGTATTAAAACAAATTGAGTATAAAGCAGAAGAAGAACAAGCTGAACGAGTAAGTAAATATGTCAAAGATCTAGTTGGTGATTTGGAAGATCTTATTTCTACCGCAACTGAGGCAGGCCTTGATGCTTCCGTTATTAGCCAATTCCGAGACCTTGTTGATATATTAAATAATTATGAAAGTCCAAGTGACGTCTTTGATATTACTGGTGAAAGTAGCTATCACAAAGATGCTCTTGATGACGTGGATGAAAAAACCTACAAAGGAAAAATTGAAGCAGAACTTGTTGATGCCGATGAAGAAGATGGTGGAGAAGCCAAGTTCAAACAAAGAGGTAACAGAACAGAACTTGAAGTAGAAATTGAAAATCAGGAATCAGGTGCAGTGTTTACTGTTCATGTAAATGGTGATCCTGTAGAAGGCGAAATTACAATAGAAGATGATGGAGATGGAAAATTGAAACTGAAGAGCAAAGATGGCGATACTGTGCCTTCTCTAATAAATGAAGATGGTGAAATAGTTGGAGATGGATTAATAGAGATTAAAGATGTTGACGGTTTTGTTGTTCTTTCAGGAACTTTTTCATTTGAAGGTGACGATGACGAAGCAAAAGAAGACGATGATGACGAAGATGAAATTGAACTAAAGGGATTCCTTCGTGATAATGGGGATGGCACCTTTGATTTAACTAATGAAGATGAAACAGAAACAATAGCTGCTGCAATAGCTGTTGATGATGAGACAGAAATTGATGATGATTTGTCACTAAGTGAATTAGATGGTCTTGAAGTTGAAGTTGATGCCATTGACACTGATGCTGGTTTGCTTGCAACAGAGATAGAGTTTGATGACTATTCAGGTTCAAGTTCCGATGATGATTCAGATAACTCAGGTTCAAGTTCCGATGATGATTCAGATAACTCAGGTTCAAGTTCCGATGATGATTCAGATAACTCAGGTTCAAGTTCCGATGATAATTCAGATAACTCAGGTTCAAGTTCCGATGATAATTCAGATAACTCAGGTTCAAGTTCCGATGATAATTCAGATAACTCAGGTTCAAGTTCCGATGATGATTCAGATAACCAAGCCTCTGATTGAATAACAGTGCAATGCACTATACAAAAACTTCTTATTGTAAATCTAGAGAAGTGATACCAATCTTGGATCAGGGAATCACAAAATTTCAATGTGCAGAATTTTCAGTTATCGTGATAATCAGAAAAAAATTATGAAATATTATTCAATTATCCCGATTTTGTTACTCTTGTTCATAATTCCAATAAGTAGTGAGGCAGCTGAAAAAAATCTAGTAATAAATATTTCAGCAAAAGGAGATGCAAAAGTCATTCATATTCTTACTGCAAAATCAACTATTTCAACCGTGGAGGTACAACCACTTTCCAACAAAATTTCTGAAATTGTAGCAATAGATGATAAAGGGATTATCTTAGATACAACTTTGCAAGGTGATTCAATTCGTATAGACACACTTGGAGTAACCTATGTTAAATTATCATACAACGCTGACATTGTTACAAATGATGCAGGACTATGGAGAGTTACTTATACAGCTAATGAAAATACCTTCATAACTTTACCACCTCTGGCAAATATTGTTTCTATGAATAACTTTCCAAACTATGTTAAGAACAATTCTTTAGAAATGCCTCCAGGACAAATTTCAATTAGTTATGACACCAGTGATGCAACTATCAAAGAATTTTCAGTTTATTCAGAAGGAACTCAACAAAGTGTTCAAATTATGACTGGTTCCAAAATTGATGGCTTTATTTATGATGATGGAAAAATTTTGTTTGGAATAGATGATAATGTACCTATGATAGTAAGGATTCCAAATTCTGTAATATCTGAACCATTACAAGTTTCACTTAATGGAGAATCAATCGAATATCAAATTTATTTCCAGAGTAGTACCGATTCTTGGCTACAAATAGAGCCTCTGGAAAGTGGAACAATTACCATAACTGAAAAAATAACCGAACCAAAGATTATAGAAGAAAAGATTACAGAACAACAGACTACAGAACCAAAGATTACAGAAGAAAAGGTTACACCCGAAACTAAAGGTGGAGGATGTCTTATTGCAACTGCAACCTATGGATCAGAATTAGCACCACAAGTTCAGCAACTAAGAGAACTTAGAGACAATAAACTACTCCAAACAGAATCAGGGGCTTCATTCATGAATACATTCAATGATTTGTACTATTCATTCAGTCCTGTTATTGCAGATTATGAAAGAGAAAATCCAGTATTTCGAGAAGCAGTTAAGCTTTCAATAACTCCAATGATTACTAGTCTATCAATTTTGAATTATGTAGATATGAATTCAGAGATTGAAGTATTAGGTTATGGAATCAGTTTGATTTTATTGAATGTTGGAATGTATGTTGGAATTCCAGCTATAGTTATTGTAAGAATTAAAAATAGATTCTAATCTCTTAAGACCTGCTTCTTTAGCGGTTAAAATCTTATAAGATTTGGTGCTTGGGAGCATTTGACACAAACTGTCACCGATATTTTGCCTTTCTTTTTGGTCTTAGTAGTGTATTACAACAAGGACATTGCGTTCCTTGATAGATTAGATATGCTTCACAAGCAGTGCATCTTTTAATCCCATTTTCATATCTTTTTTTGTCAGACCTGTATCTTTCACAAATCCCTCTACATGTCAAGGCAGTTAAGGTACAAGAATTCCTTTGCAGGCAGAGCAGACATCTTTATTTTTTGTCATAGTTGTTACTGAAAAAACATTAGCACAATTAAGGCAAACTTTCAGAGAAGCTCCAAAATTCAAGTTTTTATTTACTCTTGTTGTATTTGTCAATAATTAACTGATCAAGTCCAGTCAGAGTATCAATGAATGTTCCAAAGTTACCAATATGCATTTCAGTAGTTGTTGGTAGAAGAGCTTCTGCACCATAGAGGTCTGTTAGAATTTGATTGTTGTCTTCATAGTTTAGCTTAACAAGTGCATTGACTAATGATTGCTGAGTCGAATCAGACATGTCGGCACTGACCATAAACACATGGGAGGGAACTGGTCCAATTATGGTGACTGGTCTGAGTTTTGCTTGATCTTCTAAGTCAAGATATTTTTTAGGAGCAATATCTGAACCAAATGCAACATCTACATTTCCATTGAGAAGTAGTTGTAGAGCTGCTTTGTAACCCCCTGCAAAAGTGTATGCTTCAAATGAATCCTTTAATGCTTGTTCTAATGCAATAATATCATCACCTTCAATGTTGATATGTCCTTCAGTTACCAATGTTCCCATAGGTCTTACAAAACCTGACGAACCAGTAATACTAGTGAATGCTACTTTTTTACCAACAGTATCTGCTAATGAATTAATAGAATCATTGTCAGCCAAAGTCCAGACTGTTGCTTGATAGTTTACTTTACCATTAACTACTTCAGCTAAAACTACTTCAGCACCTGTTCTTTGGTGTGTAATCCAAGCAGGACCCGTATCCATAAAGGCCGCATCAATATGACCAAATCTCATTCCTTCGATAATAGTCTCATAGTCTGTTGGGACAACTATTTCAATAGTCACTCCAGGCATCTGTTCCTCAAGAAATGACTTTAGTGCTTCAGCCTTTGGTGTCAATTCATCTGCTTTTTCAACAGGTATGAATCCCAAAGTCAATGTATAAACATCAGGTATAGTTTGACTGTCAGAAACACTGGAGATAGTTTGTGATGTTACTGGTGTGTCAACTACTATACCAACTCCTAAACCAATTACTAAACCAACAAACAATATTGCAACAAATGATATCTTGTATTGGTTTTTCATTATAATCTGATTTAATTTACACTATCTGATATTATTTAAACGACCATTTGATTATATGTTATCATTCTAAAAACGTAGAACATTCAATTTTCTTAAATTAACTACAAACTACTGTGATGAGTTGGTTAGAGAATCTAAACATTTGCAACTTGCAAAATACGATGTAGACCAAAAAATTGTTTGTGAGTTAGCTAATCTTCAATCAAGAATTATTTTATTTTCAATTAAAAGGCAATCCAAATTAGCAGAAGAGATTTCACAAGAAAACAACATTCCTCTTAGTACTGTGTACCTAAAGTTGAAGAATATGGAAAATCTGGCCCTGATATTTGTAGAACGAATAGAACTATCGGAGAGAGGTCGTAGGCTAAGATATTTTAGAAGTAGGATTAGTGAAGCAGAAATTACCATTGAAAAATCAAAGCTAGGAATTGTTCTAGTTCCAAATAAACATCTTTAATGATTTATTTTAATGGCAAAAAGATTCTGAATGTAATACAATGATTCTAAGTATGTAGAGTTTATCTCTAGAATAATAACTTGGAATAAAGAATTGTTTCAGTTTGATAGATTCTTCCAAGAGGTTATAAGAAAATCACATAATTGTTTTGCTATGAATTATCAAAAAAATAATATTTCTTTTCTGTTAGGAGTCATTACTGTTATTACAATTTTAACAACAATGGGATTCGAAACTAATCAAATCTATGCAGAAGAAAGTGAAGGCTACAAAATGGCTGAAGATGTAAAAGTAACTCTTACATTTACCTTCAGAGATGGCGTTGAAATACACGAGTTTCCAGTATTTTCAATGACTTCAGACTTTGTATCTAATCAGGGTACATTTTTTGAGGTACAAGGAGTTGTAGGTAATGCACCACACTTACACAAGGCATTGGATGAAGCATTCAAGTTTCGTTTAATGAAAACAACTGGAGGAAACAGTTTCGAATATGACTATAGATTTTTTGATGTTGATGTAGATTTTACTCGTAATGGTGAATCTTTCATAGGACTAGGTTACTATAATTGTGAAATAGATGACTATCAAGTTGAAACCCTAAACTCTCATGATTATGAGAGTTATTTGTCATCAAAATCAGGATTTGCAATTGTTGATACCATTGAATTTCAATGTGGGGGTGTGAATTCGGAGAATGGATTTGGTAGTATGCTTGATAATCAATCAAGAACAGGGGCAATGGATGTTGTATACGACTATCCTCGTTCATCATACAAGTATGCCGAGAATGTTCGCACATTTGTCACCTTTCAATTTGATAACGGTGTAGAAAGAATCGAGTTTCCAATCTTCGAACTATCTGGCGGATTTGGGGAGGGAAATATTACTCCAGAATTCAGCGTAGAGGGAATACTTGGTTCATATCCACTTTTGAATGACGCCATTGGCAAATCACGAAAAGTTTCTGGAGTTCAATCTGGATTTAATACAGATTTTAATGCCAAAGTAGAATTTATTCAAGGAACTCTGTTAGACGGTGAAAAATTATTGAGATCAATTGATTACAACGGGTGTATTGTAGATTCATCAAAAATTGTTACAAAGTATGACAAAGAAGAAGGTTTTACTGGAAAACGCGGATTTGCTCTGGTTCAACAAACTGGCTTTACATGTTCAGGAATGAATCCAATAAATCCAGGATATGATCTCTTGTACCGAGATTATTCAATTATGAGAACTTCTTTCATGGAAAACTCACAAATGAATAATGATTACAATATGGGTAAAGGACCACACGCTATTGTAACATTTGATTTCAATAATGCAAGAGAAACCATAAACTTTCCAATGTTTCAACAATCAGACATTCTTTCAAAGTCAAATCCAACTTTTGAATTAAAAGGAATTGTTGGTGATTATCCATTGTTGTACAAACGTGTAGATGATGCAGCAAAAACTAACCAAATACAAGGGGCATCTTTGATTAGGGAATTATTTGATGTAAATGTGGCTCTAATGTATGATGAAGTTAAAGTCAGAGAGTTTTCATATTCAAAGTGTCGTGTTATAGACTATGTTGTAGAATCTCAAACAAATAAGGAAGAGACTTACTTCAAAGGTAACGCATTATCAAACACATTCTCATTTGAGTGTCTTGGATACAATCCAAATGATCCAATCTATGATGCAATGTTTGATACCTATTACAAAGCAGACACACTAAGTAGTCTAGATTTGAGAGATACCCAAACTTGGTCTGATGCATTCAAATCCTATCAATGACTTTTTTCATTTTTTAAATCTTAGAATTCATTGATTATAGTTTAATTTAAAAATAATAATGACGCAAAATATTAATCAAAATAAAAAATCATATTTTCATGCGTAGCCAACTTTCACTAAACAATTTTTGGCGTGCAAACCATGATGAGAACTGGGTGTCCCAATGGAGTTGAACCCATTTGCGGTGTTAAACTATTAGTTTGATACCCCTGTAAAATTCCCTCGAGGGGAACTGTCTGTTTGGTTCAATACTCTTTTGGTTCAATTCTTAGAGGCTTAAACCATTATTTTTTTTCAAGATTATCAATCAATTCATTAATTGAATCAAGTGCAGATTCTAGATTATCTTTTATTTCTTCAGCAATCTCATCAGGTGGAGATAAATTCTCAATGTCTTCTAAAGAGTCATCTTTTAGCCAGAAAATATCTAGTGATACCTTGTCTCTTTTTATCAAATCATCATATGAATAGGCATGAAATTGGTCAGTCTCCTTTCTTTTCTGCCTATTTTTTACATTATAGCATTTTACAAAGTCATCTAGATGTCCTCTAGTCAATCTATTTTCTTTTTGAGTAAAGTGCTGGTTTGTCCTCAAATCATAAATCCATAGTTTCTCAGTCCATGCTTTTCCATCAGTTCTTGCAGGTTTTTTATCAAAGAATAACACATTTGCTTTAACTCCACCTGCATAAAATATTCCAGTTGGAAGTCTTAGTAAAGTATGGCAATCCATTTGCTCTAACATTTTTTTCCTTACGGTCTCTCCTGCTCCTCCTTCAAAGAGTACATTATCTGGAACTACCATTGCACATCTACCATTAACTTTAAGAATTGTTTTGACATGCTGCAAGAAATTTAGTTGTTTGTTGGATGTGGTTGCCCAAAAGTCATCTTGTTCATATGACATTGAATCTTTTACTGCCTTGCCTTCTTCAGAAAAAATTGTTACAGTTGATTTTTTTCCAAATGGAGGATTAGTCATTATAATATCAAATCTATCTCCAGGATCTGCACCCAGGGAATCATCATTTTTTACTTGACTTTCATCTGTTCCAATTCCATGCAAGTACATGTTCATGGCACATAATCTTACTACTTCAGTTACAATATCCCAACCTTTGAAGGTTTTCTCTTTTAGGAATTTCTTTTGGTCTTTATCTAGATTATAGTTTTGATCAATATAGTCATGTGCTTTGAGGAAAAATCCACCAGTTCCACATCCCGGATCACCTATTGTCTCTCCTGGTTTTGGTTGAATCACATCAACCATTGCAGAAATTAGTGCTCTTGGTGTAAAGTATTGTCCTGCTCCTTTTTGTGAACTGTCTGCATTTTTTTCTAGTAATCCTTCATAGATTTCGCCTTTAACATCAATGTCTAGTCCAACCCATGTCTCTTCATTGATTAGTTTGATTAGTCTCTCTAGTTTTGCAGGATCTTGGATTTTGTTTTGAGATTTACGGTAAATTACGCCTAGTAAACCTGATTCTTTTCCTAATTGCTCTAGGATGCGTCTGTAGTGAGTTTCTAGATCATCTCCTTTCTTTGATGTTAGTGATTCCCAGTCGTATTTTTTTGGAATGATTGGTTTCTTGTTAAAGGGTGGCTTTGTTTGCTCATCTGCCATCTTTAGAAATAAAATATTAGTTAATTGTTGAACATAATCCCCATAAGATACTCCATCATCTTGTAATACATCACAATAATTCCATAGTTTTGCAACTATTGCTGGCGCGTTATCTGTCATTCTTTTTCTTCTTTTTTGATTTTTCTTTTTGTTTTAACTGTTCTTTTTCTTGTTTAATTTTTTGGAGTAAAATTTCTGCTGATTCGTCATTAGGATCTTGAGGAATTAGTTTTCCTTCAAATGCTTGTTTTAGAATTGATGTCCTAAGTGTTGTTAATGTATTATTCCATATTTTTACCATTTCAAATTGTTTATCTATCAAAGAGAGATTTTGTTGAAGGATGTTTACAATTTCAATTTGTTCTTCAATGGATGGGATCGGAATTGGAATTTTATTCATATTTCTTTGATTCAGTTTTGGTTGAGCTGTTCCAGTTACCCATTCAGATAGATCAATACTATTAATGAAATATGAAACATATTCCAATGGTATTTCTTCTAATGTTTTAAGAACATGGGCATGATTGTTAACCCAAAATTCACCATCTGCAATGAATGCAATTGGTGTAGAACGAGCTAATAGATTTGCGCCATCTTCACCTATCAGCAAATATTTACCTTTAAACAATGATTTGTTTACGTAATCAATTATTCCAGAAGCTCCATAGTAAGGATATTTTCCCTTCATCTCTTTTCTCTTAATCTTACTTACAGGGATTCGTTTTCCATCATGATTTTCAGTTACAAATCCCAATGTAGAAACTTCCCAATTCTTATCAGAGCCAGATAAACGAATGCGTGATGTTGAAAAGATTTTGAGATTTTTTGCGCTGACAGATAAAGGAATACAGAATTACAAATCACCTATGAGAACTTTTCTGAGTATCTATATGGAAGAAAAAAAAGAGATATCTGAAAAAGAAGAACAGCAAAAAACTGAGAAATTCAAGAAATGCGTAGAACTTTGTAAAACAGTTTTTGGAGAACTAGCAGGACACAGATGGGTAAAAGATGAAGATGATATTGGCGGATATATTGCAACCACTTTTAATGACGGAATTTTTGATGCACAAATGATTGGTTTTATAGAATATTCAAAACACGATGTAATGCCAAAAGCATCAGTGATTACAGATGCATATATTGATCTAGTATCTACACCATTATTTATTGAAACAGTTCAGATTGCAACATATTTTACAAAACAGACAAAGAGAAGAATGGAAAAATGGTTTGCAAAACTACGAGAGATAATGGATTATCCTTCAGATGATAAAAGACTCTATACTTACGAGGAGAAGAAGAGACTCTTTGAACAAAAAGATGGAAACATATGTAAGATTTGTAAAAATTAAATCATGGATATCGATGATGCCCATGTTGATCATATTGAAAGATTTGTCGATGGTGGCAAGACCACCATTAAAAATGCCCAATTAACACATAGGTATTGTAATTTACAAAAAGGTTAAGGGTAATTTAGTACGCACAAAAAAATAATTAAATTAAAAATTCTGCTGTATGTTTACCTTCTTCAGTGATTTCAATCATTCAATAGGTTTGAGTAAAAATTCATAGACTTTTCTATTTTGGGTCCTTCGTCAGGCTGAATATTTTGAATTTAGAAGAACAAACAGATATTTGAATTATTACAAAGATTAAAGAATACTATATTCACATGTTACACATTGGACCCACAAGATTTACAAGAAAAAATCAAGATTGCCAAGGAATCTGTTCAGGATCAGGAAGAACCATACAAAACTGAAGCGTTCAAAATTATCTTGTCATCATTAATAGGAGGTACAAAATTTGAAAAGCCTAAAGATGGTAGTTCTCCTAAAAGAAAACGTAAATCAACTCCCAAAGGAGGAAGCACACAGTCTTCTATCGTTTATGAAATGAAAAATAAACCTTCAGAATTTGCAAAAAAATGCAATATTTCTGAAGATGAATTATTTGAAACAATTAGCATAAAAAAGGATATCATACAAATTGTTAAAAAACTAAAACTAAAAGAAACTGAAAAACATATTCAATTTGGTCTTTGTATTTTAACAAGTTACAAAATTCTATATGAAATTGAATGGTTGCCAACTACAAGATTTAGAAAATGCTTGGATGATTCTGGTGTAGGTGATCTTGGGCATATATTTAGAAGTCTTTCTTCAACCTCTCTTATTATTAATAGAGGTACTAAAACTGGAAAAGAGTATAAAGTTACGGGTAAAGGAATTGATACTGCATGTGAATACATTTGTAAACTTGCAAAAGGAGAATTCAAGACATAACAATATTTTAAAAAAAATTTATGGAAAGAAAGATAAATTATGCAAGAAGAATTAAGTCAAATTTGGGAGTCTATCTCCAGAATTCGTGAATTAATAAAAAAACTCAAAAAATATCGTTCGAATAACCATTATAAACAGAAATATGATGCAGAAATTTTAATACTAAATAGAAATTTTAAATTTTTTAAAAGTAAATTAAATCCAAAAAAACCTGAATTAGCAAAAAAATTAGGTCATTTGTATTCCTCTATTGAAATCATTTTATCTGAAAAAGAGTATAAGACAAAATTAGACACAATAAACGAATTAGAACGCTTTTGGCCTGATCTGGAAGTGGAATTGGTTTCAATAAAATCTAAGGAAACAGATTTCAAAATTCCAAAAGAAATTCCTATGAATGAACAACGATTAGATCTTGAAGAAGCCATACGTGATTATAATGAAAAATGCTATCTGTCTAGCTTAGTTCTTTGTAGGCGTTCTTATGAAGGCGCCTTAGCACAAGCATACAAATCAAAAACTAAAACCGATCCAATTCAAGATGTGCTGTGTCCTAAATGTGGTAAAAAAATAAATTCACAATATTTGGGAATTACAAAATTACATAAATGGGCAATTGAAAATAAAATAATTTCTGAAAAATTAAAATCAGTTGGATTTTTAACTGCAGATTTGGGAGCCGGAGGTGCACATCCACCACTATATGAATTTCCTAGAGATCCGGATATTGCAAAATTAGGCATTCAAGCTACAATTACATTGTTAAAACAGATTTATTCAAATTCAAAATAATTGTAATCATGACAGATTCTGAAATTATTAATAAGTTGAAAGAAAGAATTGAATCTTTGGAAAAAAGAGTCACAGGGCTAGAAGATCCTTCCAGTCCTAACTTAACCACTCATAATTCACTTGAATCAAAAATATTGGAAAAAATTGATGATATTGGAATCCAAAACTTGGTTCTACTTGCTTTAAGAATTAAACCAAAACAATCAAGAAGTAATCTTAAGATAAAATTGGAGTCGTGGCAAAAACCTGTTGGTAGTTGGTTTAGAGGTGGAAACTTTAAGAATAGACTACTAACTCCAAGTCAAATAATTCGTGATGGCATTAATGATAAAAAGGAAGATCTGTATTCATTAGGCAGTAAAGGAATTAAAACTGTTAAAAAATTGATTGAAAAATATGATTTAACTTAATAGAATCTGATTCTTGAACCATAATCAGCACGGAAACCATCCGGTACGCACTCTCATAGAGATTCGTAAGATTAGTTCAAAGCCCACCATGTGAATAGTTATGATTATGCTTTTTCCATATTCTTAATGATATCTGATGCCTTGGTTCCTTTCTTTGTAAGTGAGTAAATTTTTCCCATTCTCCGTTCTGGGGTTAGACATATCACTATCCCTTTTTCTTCCAATTCAGATAGAGATCTACTAATATTTGCCAAATTAACAGAAAGATCTTTTGCAAGAAAAGTAGGTGTTCTGGGCGTTTCAAGTTTCAGAACAATCAATTTTCTAGTCTTGCTGGCAACCACATAACTGATCTCCTCCCAAGACATTCACGCATAATTCTGGCGCAATCTATATCCACTCTATTATCATTTTACTATCAATTGATTATCAAGTATTAAATATGATAATTCAGCCATCGTTTCGTGAGTCTTGAAAAGAAAATTCCAATTATTGTTTTGAGCATAATTTTATTTTCATATGGTATTACCATGTCTACATCTGAAGTGTATGCCGATAGTCACAACATCCCTCCAATCTCTGTATCCACTGACTCAGAAAAATATGCAGATGGAGATACTATAATCATGACTGTAAATATCAAAAATTATGATCCTTCCTCTGGACATGCATTTACTTGGCTTATCAAATCTCCTGATAATGAAGATGTAGCCATTGGACAACTAGTTCCAAGTTATGATGGTTCATTCCAAGTAACCATCGTTGCTGGTGGCAACATGTGGAAGTTATCTGGAGACTATATCATTGAATTTAGATATGGTTCTGATTCAGGCGAAACAACAATTGTCTATACTGGTGGAAATGCCCCAGGTGGTATACAGAATTCTATTACGGTTACTACAGACAAAGCATCCTATTCAGAAGGAGAAGTAGTTCTAATCACAGGAAAAGTTCGAGATTTGTATTCTGGAACTCCAGCAAGTGTAACAGTTCTTCATCCTGATGGAAGTCTTGTATCTATTTCACAAGTATCAGTTGGTTATGACAAGAAATTCGGTACTGAAATTACTGCAGGTGGAGCATTAATGGATATTGCAGGAACTTACAAAATTATAGCTCAATACGGAAATGCAAGCAGATCAGCTGAAACCACGTTTTTCTATAAAACAGCCCCAACAAATATTTCTTTTACAAATCCTAGAACAGTTGACGCATTCGGTAACAGTTTAGATACTGTTTACGTTGCTCAACAAGTACAGATAACAGCTGATATCTTTAACAATAATAATTTCTCTCAAGACTTTTTTATTTATCATATTACAATTAGAGAAACGGGACTCGAAGCATGGATATGGGGTTCACTTTCTCCATACCAAATCTTTTCTCCCGCATTATCATGGATTCCAACTGAACCAGGAATATTTACAGTTGATATTTCCTTGTTTGATAATATGGAAAATAAAAACAAACTAAGTGAAAGTCTTACCCTACAAATTCTAGTTGGTGAGTTTGAAGAACCAACACATGATCATGAGACATTACTTACTATTTCAACTGATAAATCAACATACCATCAAAGTGAAGGAATAAGAGTTACATATGATATATCCAAAAGAATACCTGATGAGGAATTAATTATCTACCTCTATTATGATACTCTTGGTAATCCTATCTCAACTACAACAATTTCGGATTATGTTTTATCATCACAACTATCTTCAGTCACAACATTCTTTCCAGTAGATAATAGATGGGATCAGGACGGAAGGTATACCATTATTGCTAGTTATGAAGACTATACAACAATCATAGGTGTAGACGTGGTGACTTCATCTCCATCATATCCTACACCAGACACAACTCCCCCAAAAATTCTAAAACCAACTGACATCATAGTTGATGCTGAAAACCAATACGGTGCAAGGGTTTTCTATGATGTTTTAGCAATTGATGAGACAGATCAAATAGTTCGACCCTCATGTAATCCTAGTTCTGGTTCACTTTTTGAAGTGGGGAAAACCAGAATAATTTGTAATGCAAGGGATTCATCAGGAAATAAAGCAACTCCAATCTCATTTTATGTCACTGTCAATTCACCTGAAGTTCTGATTCCTAATTGGGTAAAAGAAGTAGCTGCGTTTTGGTGCAATGATACCATTAATGATGAATCATTCATTGAGGCAGTCCAGTATCTGATTGAAAATGGTGTAATCCGGGTTTCACTAAATTATGATTCTGGTGTAGTGACTGGCCAAATTATTCCTGACTGGGTAAAAAACAATGCCTGTTGGTGGTCTGAAGATCTCATCTCTGATGATGACTTTGCATCTGGATTGGAATATTTAGTTCAGCAAGGAATAATCAAAGTGTAATTGATTAATTGCTGCCTGAAATAATTTATAAATTAATTTATAAATTATTTTTAGGATCGTTTTTGTTGACAACCAACCTTGTCCAAAAGTCACACCCTCGTTTAAATACAAAACAAAAATTTCCATACCTTACCCAAGGTTTTGTATCCTTACTCAAAATTATTTCAAAAATTTTTCGACTATATAACCAAGGTTTTGCAAGGTAGAGCTTACCTTGCAAGGTATTGCAAGATTATCAAGCTTTAGCAAGATATGTGTATACAGGCTCGATTTTCATCTTGTCATGTCTTACCTTACCTTGAACAATTCTTGATATCTTGACCATACCTTGAAAACCTTGATTACTGTTAGGCACAAATTGAATTTCAAGGTTTCATCTTTTTTCAAGGTATTCATGACCTTGGCATCTTTTTTCAGTAATTTTAAACACTAGGCGTGAATTATTTATAAATTAATTTATAAATTATTTGAGAAGTTTATAAATTAATTAAGAAATTTATAAATAATTTTTTAAAAAATTTGGTTAAGATTTGTTGACTTTACAAAATCAAGCAGGGTGTTAAACTAAAACTGTAAATCCCTTTAGGAGTTTAGTTTTCATTTTCTTTTTCTCCAAATGGAATGGTCTTAAAGTATTCTAATGATTGGTAAGTCCCATACAAATTTGGCTACAATACGAAAACAAAGGAAACCACTTCTGATAGTGTTGTTTGGTTGGAATACATTTCTTAGCATAGGTTATAAGATTAAATACAAATTTCGTACATAACAAACATGGCAAGCAGGCACGACTACTTTAAACAGGATTGCTCAGGAAATGAACCTGAAACAATTGCAATACATTCAGATGGAACTGCATTTTACAGGTGCAAAAATTGTAATTATTTTGGAGCAATAGAGTCATTTACAAAGCCTTTTCATGCTTCTGAAATAGTACAACAGCATTGATCATATCTGATATGGAATCCTCCAGATGTTTTATGATATTATCATAGTCTTGAAGCGTTTGTTTTTCTGATGTGATGTTTTTTCTCACTTTTATTTCATCTATTGCATCCTGTGCGTTTTGCAATGCTTCAAGTGTCATATCAAGAGGATTGACCATTGCTACCTTAGTCATTTGACCTGTATTTTTCTATTTGGCAAATTGCAATTATTCCAATAATTATCAAAAGTCTAGTTTTCATTTTCTTTTCCAAATGTTTTTTTATTTACTACCAACACCACAACGAGAACAGCCTCTTAGTTTTTTGCTATATTTACCACTACAAATCCCACAAATCACAGTATTATCAATATGATTTTTCTGGATATATGGAATGACCAGTTTGATGATTATTGCTATAACAATTGGGATAGCTATTAGATACCAGACCATGATTTATGAATAAAATCCTCCGACAGTTTTCAATTTTTTTCTCCCATTTTTATCAAAATCATATCCTGCAAATTTGCTTTTGTTCCTTGTTGTTTCTAGTATTATGTCGAGTCAAACCATTACAACATGGACATCTTGAAAATAATTCCTTGAAATAATAGTCACAGTTTCTGCAAAAACATCCATTGTCGGTATAGATTCTTGGCTTGTTGCCTTTCTCAAATTCCTTACAGGTATTTTTGCAGTGAATCATTATTTGACTCATAGATCACATATTCATAAAGTGTTCTAATCTTCTGTGTTATCTGAATCTCTTCTGGATGGTCTTATTGGAATGAATAGAATTGTCATGACATGCTTTTACAAAATTTGCTTAAAACACTAACGAATGAATCGTTCATACAAATTCTTAGAATTCCCTAAATACCAATTTGCAAAATCATATTATAATTGAAACTCTCACCAAGTAACTAATCGTTGTTGGTCTTAAGTTCTAATCAAAATTTGATCTAAATCACACAAAAAATAAGCTCGCAAACCCTAATCATTTAACTCAATTATTTAGTACATTTTAAAATTATTTCTGAAACTTAGTACGAATATTATTGTGCTAAATTTTAACTGGTTTGCAAGTATTTTATTAAAAATGAGGGCGCCAAACTATTACTTCAACACTCTTTAAAGGATTCGAATCGGATGATATTTGAACCCACAGTGGGTGCGGATACCTTTTTGATGATTTTGTAGATATGATAACGGCATAAAGCGATTGGGATACTTACAATATTCCTACCAAATTTTTTTTTTTGATGGTTTCGTTAACAGTTCGTATCAAACGTTGACTAAATCTAGGTAATTGAAAGGAAATTAAGCATCATTGATTTTAATATCAAGTTTAGTCATCAATACCTGCTTTATTTCTGTGATGTCAAATGGTTTGTAAACTATTGCAGATACTTTCAATACTTTTAGTCTTTTGGCAGTTTCTGATGTCAGATCAGCAGTAACAGCTACAACCTTTGCATTTGGGTCATACTCTCTAATCTTTTCAAGTGCATAGAAACCATCCGTCCTAGGCATCATGACATCAGTAAAAACAATATCTGGGTTCAGTTTTTTATACAACTCTACTGCATCTGAACCGTTGTAACCTTTCCCAACTATCCTTATGCCAAACATCTCTAATAAATCGCTGAGCAGCATCACTATATTTCTGTCATCATCAATAACAATTACGGTGGTCATTTTATCTCTCTCTTCAATTCGCTGAAATTTTTTTTAGATGTTGCAAAATCTGCAGATCTTGTGGTGGGATAGAAACCCGATATCGAAGTTATCTTTGCATTCCTGATTAGTTTTTGCACATGGTTTATCGATAGAATAATTCTGCTGAATGCCAAGAACTGGTAGCAGTAATTGAGTGCGAATGGATAGAATGTTAACTGTAAATTTTTTGCGCCCGTTAAATCGGGGGGGGGGGGGGGGATTTTTTTTAAAGTTTTAATTTTGAATTTTTAATATTTTAAAAGAAAGAAAACAGGTTTTAAATTTTTATCTTAAACGGTCCATCAGTAGGCTGATTTTTATCATTAGAGCAATCTTTATCTTTCTTATTTTCTTTATTCAATATTGAGGACTCCCTCTGAGTGTTTTGTAAGCCATTTTTTAGAATAATTTTCGAATTTTTTAGATAGATAGATACTCCATGCCTTTGAGAAATTTTATGTTATAGTGATTTTTGTGACCTTTTTGTGTCATATGAGTTTACGATTATGACATTCCTTTACAAGTTCGTCATAATCAAAATACTGCACTGAATCTATTCCAGCAGAACGCGCAGATTCAACATTAGGTTTGAGATCATCTATAAAAAATAATTCTTCTTTAGGAAATGGTATGTTGTCAATTACGTATTTGTATATTTCAGGATCTGGTTTCAAATGACCTATCTTATAGGATAGAAATTTGTGCTTGAAATGAGTTAAAGAGACCAAATCCTCAACTACCGAATAAGTAACATGTTCAGTATTGGATAAAATCCCAACATCCACCCCTTTTTGAAATAAATTTCTAGAGAGAGAAATTATAGAATTATTTAACGAAACACGTTTTCGAAATATTTTATCCAAAAGTGATACGTTTTGATTCATCAATTTTTGTGATTCAAGTTTATTTCCAATGTTGTACCAAAATTCTTTTTCATTTATTCTTCCAGTTGAAATATCTGGAAGATTTTTGTGAAATTCTTTAGATAATTTTTCTTTTTGTAATTGAAACTCGTCACCTACTTCTTGTATAAACCATGAATCATTCCAGTTTAGAATGACTCCACCTAGATCAAACAGAACACAGGAAATGTTTGCCATCAAAAAATTTTTGTATTTTGATTATATCAATTCTTTCCAACAAACAAACTCACATCATAACGCAAGTCATATCGCGTTTTGTGTGACTGGGAGGGGGGATTCCCTTTTTACTGATTACCTATAATCTTTTTTGTAAAAAAATTCCTCGAGGGGAATTGTTACTTTGGTTCAAATCCCTATGATGGATTAGCCTTTTCCTATTCTGTACATTTTTATCTTACAGGTAGGACAGGTACCTTTTATTGCAGGCCTGCCATTTTTCATGGTGACAGATTTTGGATTCTTTATTTCTCTTTTAGTTCTGCATTTTACACAGTATCCTGTTGTCATAACAACTAATTCTAAACTTGATCCTATTTAGATAGTATTCAATAATCTACGAGTTATTATATTGAATTACATTTGATACGAACTGTTAACGAACTTCATAATCTTCTCTGGGATTACCCTTGCATAATCCTATACAAGATTACGAAACACATTACATCTCTACAAAAGTCATTCAAATAGCCAATTTGGTACTCTAATTGAGCCAAAATTTCCATTTTTCTTATATGATTAAGATTCATGCAAAATGAAGGGATGATATATGATGAGCAAAGTTTCTGTTGATAAAATTTTGGATAGAATTATTGAATGTGGTGTTGACCCACAAATAATTCAAGATATGAATCTTAGTTATGATGTTCTTTTTCACGTTTATTCAGGTATTGAAGAGGCCAGTTTAAAGGGCTCAGAGCTTAGTTTGGCCGATATTTTCAAGATAATATATTTTAGGAGTTAGAAGTTTCTGTAAAGAACAGTTTCAGTTAACCACGCATGTGTGCACTCGGTTGAGTCCAAAGGTTTTTAATTTTTTTAAATTCAGTTATGATCGATTAATATCATTAAGAGTACTCAATTAACAGTGTTAGTGTGAATTTTTGATAATTTTTTATTTTCTATTTTGATCGGCTTGTACTATGTTTTTAAATTAATATTCATAAATATTTGATCGGTTAGAAATTAAAAATTAACAAACAAGTCAATCTAATTTAATTAATAATTTGTGTTATGCAGATCGCATATTTCTTTTTCATATTTCACAAAAGATCATCTTTTTATTTTTTGTAAGTGTAATAATATGTGGATAGTAATCAACTGGGAAGAAGCAGTTGACCGCTGTTTTCGGTCAGTGAATGCCTGGTCAAAGGATCCACGTTCAAATCCTAGACGATCGCTATCCAATTATTAATTGTTTTAATGAAATAATTTTGAAAATACGTAGTGAGTGGAATCAAATTTAGGACATCACAGTACCAGATCACATCCGATTTGCAATTATCTTATTAAAAATATAATCAACACTAACAAAAATGAGTCCCAGAAAAGCCACTACAAAGGAGTAGGTCTTATTGGATTTGGAAATGGAAAATAATTACAAGTCCATTCTATCTACAAAGTCCTTAACCAAAGAATATTCTGCTAAAAATTTATGACCCTTCTCTGTAAGGTGATAGTATTCTTTTTTGATTATCAGTTTTTTTTCTTGAAGAACTTTTAGGTGTCTTGCTACCTTGTCATAAGACATGCCACTTGCGTATTGAATTCTGGTAGGTTTGACCCCTTCATCTGTTTCTTCTTGCTGAATTGCATTTAGAATCGCAAAATAAATGTCCAGTTTAGGTCTACGTTCTCTTCTAGTTGTTTCTGGTTTTTTACTATCCATCTTACTTGAAATTAATTGAAAAGTCTTAACTAAAAAGAACTCCCCTAAGGGAGTCCTAAAGTGAGGATCGTTTACATGTAATTTTTGCGTAATATACAACATGACTTGTGTAATCAATAGGCACTTTGCTTTAAGGATTGTACTTCAGTCCTATAGAGGTGAAATGAAATAAGAATTCTGCTCGTAGATGATAACGAGACAATTACCAAGGCATTATCAAAATTTCTTACTTTCAAGAAACACGAGTGTACAGTAGTAAATGATGGTAGGAATGCTGTTGAACTAATTAAGAAAGGATCTTTTGATGTTATACTGCTAGATCTTGCAATGCCAGATTTTACAGGAATTGATGTAATTGATGAATTGGTAAAAGAAGATAAGATAAAAAATCAAAAAATCATAGTATTGACTGCGACCACAATAGATGAAGCTACAACTAATAGCCTCAAAAAAAAGGGAGTTCATTCTATCCAAAGAAAACCAATGGATGTAGATACGCTAATAGAGGTTATGTCTTGATTTCTTTATTCTACAAACCAAGCAAGAGATGAAAACTTGGGAGTGATAAAGAGAAATGCTTTATAAAATTAAAATTATTCCTTTGTTTATTATCATTGGTTTAATTCCAATTGCTTCGATAGGCATATATTTTCATCAAAGTTCCTATGACCAGATCATATCTCAAGTTGAGAACATGTTATCTACAACAGCTGATTTAGAAAGACTACGAATTAATGATGTTTTACATCTTTACGAAGACAAAATAAATTTAGTTGGCAGTAGAACAAATCTACGATTTCTTTTGGATGAGTATAATCAACACGAATCTCCAGAGCATGTAGAAAAAATGAATAAAATATTGATTGATGTACAAAACTCTGATGATAATTTTAAAATTTTATCCATTATCAATTTAGATGGAAGGATCGTCGCATCTACAGATCCCACACTTATAGGAAATTATTTGGATGACAAATTCATTCCGGAAGAATCAGAAGATTTTAAATTTGGTTTCTCATATCAAGAACACCCAGTGGATGATGCCTATCTTAGCAGAACTTTATTCTCAGACAACAAGAATTTAGGATTTGTATATGCTTTGATAGATCCACATGAACTTAATAGGCCAATGATAAAAGATTATTTTGGAGAAACTGGAGAATACCTGATTGCAGAAAAAACTGTCGAGGGTCATGCAATTTTCATTAATGCTCTAAAGTTCCAAGATGATCCTAATGCAAGAGTAATAATATCTAAGGATGAATTAGCCATCCCAATTACCCAAGCTCTTTTACATAACGAGGTTTTTCTTGAGACAGTAGATTATAGAGGAGTGCCAGTTTTTGCAGTAACTAGAGCAATAAGTGATGTAAATTTGGGACTGGTGGCAAAGATAGATGTATCCGAAGCTTTAGCACCCCTTGATGATATTAAAATTAGTATAGCTGTTACCTCAGTATTACTAATTTTTGCAATTTCTATAATATCAATTTTGTTTTCAAAAACTTTGACAAATCCAATTTCAAAATTAGAACTATTAACAAAAGAATATGCAAAAGGACACTATGATTCCAAATCTGGTTTAAAAACAAACGATGAATTTTTGTCCCTTGGAAAGTCTATGGAACAAATGGCCCAAAAAATGAAAACTGATAAACAAATAATTCGAACTCAATTCAAAGAATTACTCGACAAGATATCCATTGAACAAGAACTAGTAAAATCTAAATTAGAACTTGAAACTGAAAAGAAATTCGTTTCCCAAAAAGATGAATTTTCGGCCATGGTGTCTCATGAACTAAAGACACCAATTTTTCCAATAAAGATGTACTGTAGGATGCTAAAAGACAAAAAAATGTTGGGAACACTTACCTCAGAACAGCTTGAGGCAGTCAATGAGATTGAAAACATGGCGAACAGTTTAGAGCGTCTCACTGACGATATTTTGGATGCTCAAAAACTAGAAATGAACAAGATGAAGTTCATCAAGGATAAATTCAGACTTTGCGATTTCTTTGATGAAATAAAGAAACACGGAGAATTAATGGCAGAAAAAAAAGATATTTCAATAACTTTGGATGTTGCTGATTTAGAAATATACACTGATCGTAATAGACTGTCTCAAGTCATTACAAATTTGATTCGAAATGCAATCAAAGTTGTATCTGAAAATTCTGGAAAAATCCAGTTAGGAGCTATACTTCAGAATGGAGATATCTTATTTTATGTAAAAGACAATGGCATCGGAATACCAACAGATAAAATTTCAGGTCTTTTCAGAAAGTTCTACCAGATAGATACTTCACTAGAAAGAACACATGGTGGAACAGGGCTGGGACTAGTAATTTGTAAAGGAATTGTTACTGAACTAGGCGGTAAAATCTGGGTAGATTCTGAGGTAGGAAAGGGCACATCATTCTACTTTACTATTCCATACACAAATGATGAAAATCATGACAACCAAAGTAAGAAATCCATCAATGGTGATCAAAACTGACAGATAAACTCTCAATACATCTAAAAGCTGACAAAATTCGGGAACTAGAACAAGAACGACTAGTACTTTTAGAAATAATCAAACAACAAGGATCCTATGAACTATCTCCTGATAGCATGTGGGAAATTATTTCTCATGAATTGAGAACCCCACTAGTGCCAATTCGTGGATATGTTGATCTGCTTCTTGCAGATAAATTAGGCAACTTGGATGATAAACAGATTCAAAGACTCAAAATTGTGCAATCAAACACCAAATTAATCATTGAACTAGTCAACAAAATTATTGAATCACGAAGCTTGGAGGCTATAACAGTTAGGACAAAGACCTGAAAATGTCTCAATTAATCACAACTACTAAATCTTACAAAAGGCGAGAAGTACGACAAGAAAAAATTCTATTAATTGCTCTTGCAGATCTTCTTGGAAAAAACAAAATAGAGTCGGACAAATTAACAGCAAAACTAGAAAACCAAATCTCCCAAAATCATCATGACACTAGAGAACTAAAACAAGAAAACCTAATCTTGAATTCCTTTTTGACTTTTGAGAAGCAGGAAAAATATTCTGCTAAAAAGAAATATTATTCTGTAATTATGCTATCAGTTATCGCCATAACTGTAGTAAGTGGCAGTTATTCGTTTCTTTTTTTTAATATGGTAGAAGAACAATATATGGTATCTTCTGAAACACTTTCTTCAGGATATGTAATCCAAAATCTAAGAGGCGACACAATCAACACGTGGATATCGTGGCGTTTGATACCCGAAGAAGTACTTTATGTAAACATAATAAATGCTGACAGATATTCTGATGAAAAAATCAGATCAATAAAGAAAGCCATACAGTCTGAGGAAATAATTGAAATTGATGATTCTTTATTGCATAAAGGGCCCAAGGGTATGACGTCAGAGTACTTTTTAGGATGGGAGGGTGCCCTAAAAGCCGCATCTGCTAGTCCAACAGAATTTTACATTCCTGTAAATTTTGAATTTATCCAGTCAACAAAGGGAGAAGGAGATATTACTATAAGATTAGAAAATTATGTAAATTCTGATGGATTTACTGGGTGGACAAACTCTATTGCTGATGAATCAAACAATCAGATTCTAAAATCACAAATAACACTATTTGATGTAGATAGCCTTACCCCAAACCAACTTGAAATAATTACCAGACATGAGTTTGGTCATGCGTTAGGCTTGGCACACTCTACAGCTCCTGAAGATCTGATGTTTCCAACAATTGAATCAGACTTTCCATACATCTCAGAATGCAATGTACAAGCAATTATTTCATTATATGATAAGGGAGAAAGAAGTGAGGTAGTTTGTGAAAAGTAGTTTAGATTTCGGAGTGATTTTTGCTAATGAGTGTGGAAAATACAAAACCTCAATCATAAACCTCCCTTTCTTTTTTAATTGACATTTGATACGAACTGTTAACTGATTTAATGAAATGTTACCAAAAACTTGTAAAATCAAAAAGCCAAACATAAAAGTTGGATAGCAACTAGCCAAACCCAGACTCTGATCCTGAAATCATCGTCCACTGACAGCCAAATGAGCTTTACAGATTAACCAGTATTAGCCCAATAATCTGTGATCTGGTTTAACACATCGGTGTTTTCTTCAGTTTATTGCTACCCAACTAATAATCACGAATAATACAATAAAAAGATGATCGAGTTTTCTAAGAAATTTAATGGAGCGATCAATTTCTATCTGAATGCCAAAATTGTTCCATAAACGATCTGGATCTTAATAGTTTCATTAACAGTTTGCAAATATTCATTCAATTCCAGCCCCACCTGTAGTATTTTTCTTAAACTCTACCATCTTACGAGAGCATGTAAGTAATTCTTCAGGAGAATGTTTACTTTTTGGTCTTCTACACATGGGACAGATTTCATCCCCTTCTTTTGGTTTAGGTGGTTCTGTCATAATATTATAAATACATGAAAATCACTTTTAATAATTAGAAGTTTTTTTATTTGATATCCAGGCAAAAGTGGAGTCATGAACTAAAACATTAAGACTCTTTGAAGAGAATTAATCATATTTTGAAACTTGATACAATATTGTCTCACGTTTTATGGAATTTTATTTTCTAGATTGACTAAAGCAAGACGAAAGTATGATTTGTTAGTACAAGTTTTGGGTTATAACCTATAATAATCTCAGACAGTTATCTATCTGTTTGAATAAAAGTAAAATCAATGAAAAGTCGAATTGCCCAGTTTGTGAACATGTGAACTCGTGGCACAGAAAAACTACGTCAGGCAGAATATGTGATTTTCTAGGATGTTCATGTGTACTTAAAAATTAGAACATGTTTTAATATTTCAAGGATATAATTTACTGTAACGAGGAGATGCTGTCAATCGTAGATTTTACAAATAAAAACCAGTAAGACATTTTTTGTTTTCATGCGTAGCCAATATTAATGTAAAAAGTATCTCTTTGAATGAGCACATGAACAATCATCAGAACAAAAACTGGAATCATTGGAAATAAATTCATTTCTACAATTTCTACATTTTGGCATTATTTTTCATAACAAACAGTATTAATCAAGTATGAGGATTTTCCTGTTAAATACATGCAGAAAAAGATATCCATATTTTTTTAATCCCTTTGAAATCTAGTCATTGGTAATTTTTGGTAACGAATAGTTCAAAATTAAATAATTTATTCTACAATGAACCAAATCTGATGTGAATAATGAAGAATTTTGTCAAAAGATTCTGAAAATAGATGACAAAATTAGATTCGTTTCAATTTATGATGATGGTAGTTTTTTTTCATTAAATGAAAGAAAGAAAAAAATCTTATCTAACACAAAAAGAAACAGAAAATTTATTGTGTCAAGCACAATACAGATAGGCAGCTAGGAAACAAATGGCTTCTAAGATTGAATCTGCAGTTTTTGCCATGGCAAAATATGGTAAAGTGTATCGTTTTACAATTCCTGTGAGTTCTGCAGGATTGATTCTAGTTAGTACTGAACTTGATATTTCAATAGAGGATGTCGTAGAGAAAATTTGTAATTGTAGAGACAAGTATTATTCTTAACAGCATAAATGGCATAAGTTCTTAAAATTACAGGCTTTCAAAGAGTTTTGCAGTTTTAGTTAAACTTGATCGCTCCATTAAATTTCTTAGAAAACTCGATCATCTTTTTATGATATTATGTGATTAGATAGATGGGTAGTAATTAGCTGAAAAAACATTGACTGGTAAAAACCAAGTGATGGATTGATGTGCTGACTTGGTCGATCTGTTTAGCACGTTTACAAGTCAGTGGACGTTAACCTTCGGATTATATCTCACCTCAGTTAATTGCTGTCCAACTTTTAGTTTCATGCCTAAAACTTTTTGTAAAAATCAAATAGAGTTTAGAGAATATTATCAGAAGAAAAAATGTGTGAGGATGAAAAAAGAAAATATGAAAGGCACAACCCCCTAACTGCAGAACTCTGAGAGATTTCCTCTCGTTGTCAGTACGTTGTATCGACTGATTGCCTTTTTGGTTCTACGGAGATGCGCAGTTTATGCGTTAGATTTTAGAGCTAACAGCATAACATATTATAGGAAATTTCAGTATTTAATATTTTTTATAAAAAATTACAAAAATGATCTAAAATAATTGAAAATTTTAAAGAATACTTTATGAATCTTAGAAACATATGACTCCGACAATATTTTCTATATCTGCTCTTAGTAGAATATTGTGCATTGCGATGGATCTTGTAAAAAACTCAAGGCTGAAAGTAACAGGCGTAAAGGTGGGAGATATGAACAGGGTCAAAAACGATGTCCTCAATGTGAAATATTCATTGAATGGAAGGGATTGTGGTGTCCTTGTTGTGGACGTTTGTTGAGAACAAAACCTAGAGCTAGAAAATTAAAACGTCAGTTAGCTTTGAGACTAGCTAGAAAAGAATACTGAACTAAAACACAAGGCCTTTGGCATGACAGAGTAAAGAGATGTTACTAGAAATTTAGTAATCGATATTTTTAACAAATGTTAAGATAACGTATACAAATTATTTTATGATCTCCGTATTCCAGAAAATATTTCATCTTTCCATCTAAAAATCAAAAAACTTACTCTGCACTAATTTAATTTTGTAATAGTGATTGAATTATAAATAGGATTTAGTCTCGCCTTACATGAGCAAACAAACTCAAACATTCGAGAAACAAACTCAAACATCAGAGAATATCTTTGATGTATACAAAAAAAATGTAGAAAAATATTTTGAAAATGTAATAGATGCTGTTCCGCAACATCAACAATCATTGACAAATATTCAATCAGAATGGTATAAAGCTTGGAAGAATACAATTAGTTCTGCAATCTCTTTGCAACAAGAATTTGCAACAAAGACTGGAATTAACACTGACATTCCAGAGGCAGCAAAGACTGCTATTGTAGATACCAACAAGCAAATTATCAAAGCAAGATCTGTACAAAATCAGATAATTCAAGCAACTACTGATGCAATCCAAAAAAACATTCAGACATGGAACAATAGTGCAAGTACTTTTACTGATTTAAATAGAAATATTCTACAATCATGGATTTCAACATTCACACAACCTAGAAATTAGTGTGATGTTTTTTTCTTTTTTTTGATTACATGTATTGATATTTTATTATAAAATTTTCATTCTATTACATTCTTATGGCATCAAAATATTTCAATTATGTTCACCCTTTCCTCTCATCTTGGTAATTCGGGGTCTGGCTTGGACTTTGACATACAAATCTTTGATTGAACATTTCATTAAGACTGTCAAGGGTCTAAGCATCCTATTTTCGTAAAACTAAATAAACCGAAAAAATTGATTTGCCTCCTGTAGGATTGACGTTCATGTTTACAAAATCATAGTTACTTTGAGATTTTATATTCTCATAAACGTCGCTACCGATTATTACATTATTAGGAAGTGCAAATTGATTTATCTTGACACATCTGTTGACAGTGGATCCAAAAATATCATTAACTGACGATGAGAATTGAAGGTTGTATTGGTCTTTAACTCCTTTATCGTTATGATTCACTTTTTCAACTATATTTTTTGAAAATATTCTGAAAAAATGGCAAGAAAAAACGCTGAAGGTTTATTATTGCAATTAAAGTTGACAGTAAATGATCGTTTTTTTACTATTAATGTTGCATAAAATTTAATGAAATCGGAATTGAACCAATTATCTTCATGTCATTAACATCTTTAATCTTCTCAAACCATATTCTTTTTGTATCTGCATTGAGATAACACATCTCTGTATTCTCATTACCATCTCCAAGAGAATTTTACTTGTATAGTAACGTATAATCAATTATTTCAAAGAAATCTCAAAAAGATCATCCCTCGTAACGCCTTCCCAAAGACCTACCACGCCTTCAGGTTTTTCAACATTTTCTACTTTAGTGATCTTTTGAATTTTAATGGTAGATGGGTTACTTGGAGCCCACAGTAATGTCATGTACTCACTTACCTGACCAACCTCATTGTTTTTGGCAGAGATTATCTTCTCAGCTGAGAATCCGTTTTCAACTAGTAGATCTCGTGCAGTATCTTCTAGATCTTTTCTCCCATGTACAAAAAGATAGACTGATTTTTCTTTATCAATTTCTGTCAATAGTAACCGTAGTCAAACACCATTAATCAAATTTACTCTATTTTTTTGATTATTCATCTGTATTACGAATTATATGATTTTCAGCATCAACATAATTTTTACAAGTTTCACAAAGCCAGAGTGACATATTCATTTCTTTCATCCATTTGGGAAGTCTTCGATCATTGCATTTCTCACAGAATATTGGCACAACATTTTTAATTTTTTCATGTATTTGTATTGGTCGATTAGATCTAGTTATCATAAAATTCTTTAATTTTCAATAGGTTCTCCGTGAACATATAAGTATCAATGTCTGATTCTGTCATCAAAATCCATTATTGAGTCGTAAATGTTGTATTTTTTTTATTCTCTGACATCATCTAATTTTTTACACTTTTCACATTTTGCTTCAAAATCTTCGTCTAATGACAAAGAAATTCCTGAAGAATAACAAATATGACATAATCCTATCATAAAATGAATCAATTTTGAATCCTTAAAGGAAATTTTGTAAAGAAATGATTCAAACAGAGTTAAATCTATTTGATGATGAATAATTTCAAAATCCTATCTCCATGTTTTACTTCGTCTAAATCATGCCCAAAAAAGTGAGGGCGTCAAACTAATTTCACAAATCCCGCCGAGGGCGCCATTATTTTTATAAAATATAGTTGGCAGAAAATCATTTTACAACCGATAGAACGATATTTGTAGATATTATTGTTCAAAAAAGTAATGATGAATGATTTCTCATACAAGAATATTAAAATTCAGGCAACAATAGTAAATTTTGATGTCTGAGGAGAAAAAAGAATCTAAAGTAGAAAAAAACCCTACACAAGATTCATCATCAGAAAAATCATCTACAGAAAAAACTACAAAAACTGAATCTACAAAAGATGAAAAAGTGGTAGTTGATGCAACAGATAAAGCAGATGCAGCAGCTAAAGCAGCTGAAAAAGCAGAAATAGCACTACAAAAAGCTATTGCAAAAGCAGCAGATGCAAAAGAGAAAGCAGAAGCTGCAGCAGAAGCAGAATACAAGGCAATTGCTGATGAAGTAAAAGAAGACATAGTAAAGGGCACTACTCACACGTTTAAGAGACAAAGTGAGGAAATCTTCAGACGAGAGATGGGCGAACCAGAATTTTGGTTAGATAAGAAAGACCGATTCCCACAACCAATTCTTACAGCAGAAGAACAGGCATTTATTACAAGAAAAGCTGAGCTGTTCAAGGATGAAACTCCTAATTATATTCCTGAGCATATTCTCAGTCCTGAGTATGCTGGTGTTTCAAATTATGAACACGCAGTTAATGAATTTTTAGAAGAATCAAATCAAAGACTTGAAAAATTAAAAAATGATCCAGAATCTACTAAAAAACAAATCAAAAACGCTGAAAATGATATTATTTATTTAAAATCATTACATGAAAATTTTTTCATTGGAATGAATGTTTTCAGAACTGCAAAAGGTGGACGAGAGAAGATAAAATCTTAATGGTGATGGTATGAGTCAAGTACATTTTGATGTAATGAATGCAAGAGTCACTTTCAAAAATGTACCTCTACATGCATTATCAAAATATACTTTCAAAGATGTAATTGCAGCATCTGAAGAATTTAAAAAAATTTCTGGTGTTGATGAATGTATCATTATTCAAACAGCAAGTAGAGTTGAAATCTTTTTAGTAAGCAATGTTGAAACTTCTGATTCTCCTGATGCACGAAGACCTGAAGGAAGAACTCTTGTGTTAAATCAAATTAAAGATACTTGGGTACCTTTGTCTTCATTGGATCAGAATGATATAGATCATTTTGATCAAACTCTTGAAGTATACAAAGGCGATGATGTTTATCTTCAT
Organism: Nitrososphaerota archaeon; assembly: GCA_022573895.1. Lineage (GTDB taxonomy): Archaea > Thermoproteota > Nitrososphaeria > Nitrososphaerales > Nitrosopumilaceae > Nitrosopumilus. Next base: position 24,465 of record JACZTB010000008.1, on the reverse strand, counting down.
CTGTTACGTTTAGCATCTGGATTAGATTCTCCTGTTATAGGAAAGCAAGAAATATTTGATGAGATTGTACTATCATCAGCTAAGGCAAAGAGCGCAGGTGTCTCTGGTAAAATTCTTAATAAATTATTTGAAAGCGTAATTAGATTATCTTATAGAATGAGAGATACAACTGGAATAGCAAATGAAGTTATCTCTCTTGGTGATGTTGCAATAAAACTGGTAGATGAGAAAGCAGGACTTGATGCCAAGAAAAAAATATTACTTATTGGTACTGGTGAGTCTGCTGCTATGGTTGCAAAAGCTTTGAAGAAAAAAGACATCAACTTTGATGTCACAAGTAGAACAATTGACCGTGCAACTGGATTTACAACACTCTTGAGTGGAAATCCTATTGAATTTAATGAGGTTTTAGCTGGTTTTGATAAATATGATATTATCTTTGTTGCAACAACAAGTGATTATTTCTTAATCACTTACGATAGTATCAGATTGGTTATGGAAGAAAAGAAAAAAGGTACACTAATTTTAGATTTATCAGATCCTAGAACTGTTGCAGAAGGAATTGCTGCGCTTCCAGGGATTAAATTATTGTTTAGAGATCAAATTTACGAAATTTATGAAGAAAGTGTAAAAGCTAGAATGAGTATTGTTCCTGCAGTTGAAAAAATTATTTCAAAAGAAGTTCCTGTTTTATCTGCAACAATGAAAAGATTTGATGCTTAATTCTCTTAGGCGCCTTGTTTTCTTAAGAGCATTTGCATTACGGCTTCCTTAGAATAATCTATTCCATGTATATCATCTGTGTGAGTTCTGAAATTATCAATAACTTGCTCTATTTCCCCCTCGGATACATAATCACACTCAAAACCGTAATCCTTACACTTGAGTTTTGCCATATGTTTCAAATTATACTACAATATAAAAATCCACAGGTATTCCTACAAATACGACTTAATTTTCTCATCTCACAAATAAAAATTAATTAATTGGTTATTTTTTAAAAATATTTTTATCCATATGATTCGAACTTTATTCCAAAGCTTCCATCAGGGTTTTTCTCATGTTCAGTAACAAAATCTCTAGAATCAAGAGATTCTATTACCCCATCAATAGTACCTTGATATCCACAAATGTAGACGATTGTATTATCTGGTGTAATTTTTTCTCCTACCATCTTATCCACTGGTGATAATCCAGTTTTTTTATCAGGCTTGAAAAATGATTCTACTCTACCTACAGGTCCAGACCAAGACCTGTTATAGAATTCTTTTGGTCTACTAATAGCTGCTCTATATCTAAAGTTCCATTGGTCCCTCCCTCTTTTCTTGCTTTCATTGTCCAAATCTGTCAAAAGTCGTCTGTAACTTAATTCATCAATGTAACTAGCTCCGTGCAAAATAATCAATTCTCTTTTGTCATTAGTGTCATGGAAATGTTTTGCAAATCCAATAAATGGCGCTAATCCTGTTCCACCACCAACACAAATTACTCTTCTATTGTCTTTTTCACCATTTGGTAACTTTTCACTAATTTGCAAGGCAGCTCCCGTAGGGTCTCCTAAAAATACTTCATCACCAACACTTAGATAAAATAATTCAGTTGTTACACGACCGGGAAGTGGTTTTCTTACCCATCTAATTACAAATTCAAAATAATCTCTGTTCTCTGCATGTGATGCAATTGAATATGCTCTTCTAACTATCTTTTTTTCTGCTGGTATTGGAAGACCAATTGTTAGAAATTGACCAGTTCTGTATTTTGGTACTCCATTTTCTGGAACTAATCGTATAATTACAAGATCTTCTTTTATAATTTCCCTATAAGTGACTATTGCCTTCATCTCAGATACCATACAACTTATTTTTCTCTGACTTAAGATAAAAATATTTCTTTTATAATTTTATTCAAAAAATTCAATTATTGTTCCAAAGTATAAAAAAACTATGAAATCCCTTGTAATAATTTAATTTTCTCTTGTGACCTATTCATTGTTTGATCTGCGACATTATTTCATCAAGAATTTTCTGATTTGCTGCGGCAATAAAAGAAATTCTTGTATCATAACTAAGTTCAGAATCAAGTGGATTCAAATCTGCATCTAACAGTAATCCCCCTGCTTCTTTTACAATTAGATATCCTGCAGCAATGTCTTGGATTCTAATTTTCTCTCTAAAATCAATAAAAATATCTATCAACCCTCTTGCCAATAATGCCATTTCTAGGGCATTTGCACCAAAATGTCTTGCGTGATTATGGTTTTCAAATACTGATTGTAATCGTCTTATCAAGTCTGGTGTTGCCCCCGATATGTTAATTCCGACTATTTTGTAGATTGGATCCCTGTTGTGAACTTTGATTTGTTTTCCATTGAAAAATGAACCTTTATTTTTTGTAGCCCAATACATTTCTCCATTTACTAGATTTGTAATGACTCCGTCTGTAATTGAGCTAAGTTTATTCTCAGTTGCAAATGCCAATGAACTACAGAAAAAAGGAACACCACGTACTGCATTAGCAGAACCATCTATTGCATCCATAATGATGTATCCTTTAGAATTATCTGATAGTTCTACTCTTCCACATTCTTCACCTAAAACAATACATTCAAAATTAATTTCTTTAAGATAATCTAAGACTGTTTTTTCAGCAACAATATCTATGTTTCGTGAAATATCTCCTCCTGCTCCTCTACCAAAATCTCCTGCAGCATGTTCAGTACCAGCAAGATCTTTTACATTTTCATAAATTCTATTTGAAGCCTCACGAAGAATTTCTATTACTTCCATAATGAATATTCAGTGTTTCGTAATTTAAGTGAAGTAAACATTTGTTTTGAAAGAATAAATAACAATAAAGAAGTTTACGTTTGTGAGTGGTAAAGATCAATCTGTTGTAAGTAAAGAAGCTTTGATGAGCACAAAACCTGGAAAGCAAATATTGAAACAAGGTTTGTTCAAATCAAAAGGTTACAAATTATTTAAAAAGTATAAGGAAGAAACAGAAAAAGAATTTCCAAACTTTGTAGAAAGATTTGTACAGGGTCTTCTAAATGAAATAAAATCTGATACTAATCCTAATTCTACTCAGCAAGCATTTGGTGATGAGGTAGGTTCAACTGAAATAATACTAAACGCATCTGAAATTGAGCCTATAAAATCGAAATTAGAAAACTCTGATGTACTAAAAGACAGAGTACTACGAATTTTAAATTCAAATTTTGTAAAAATGACCTTTCCTGTTTTTAATGCATTATTTGATGGTGCAGCAGAATATGCTGGAAGAAATGATCCTCAATTAAAACAGGATGTAGTTGAGGGACATATCTTAGCAATAGATCTTAGTGAACCAATGGATAGAATCGTAGATAAAGATGAAGACTTGGAATTTCTTGATGATTACAAACTTATGAACCCATACATCTTGAAATTAGCTCGAGATAAAATTTCGAAGGGTGGTGAACAAGTACTAAAAGAGTTTGAAGAAGGATTCAAAGATGCAAGAATAGGACAATATCTTGATGAGAAATTAAAATCAAAACCAACTGAAATTACTGAAGAAGAAATGACGTTATCTTACAAGAAATATCGAGCAGTTATGGGAACTGCTGGTAGAAACATGGCTTTAGCAGAACGACCACTGGGCGAAATTTTCTATTTAGGAATGGCAAGAGCTGCTGAAGGTGTTGGTTGTGGAAATGAAATTGAAGACTCTATTAAAAATGGATTTGTAAAAATACCTTCTTGGCCACTTTACTATTCATTATTAGCAAATGATGTGAAAAAAGGATTTGAAGTTACTTTAGAAAAAAGTAATCTGTATTTACAAGATGCTCGTCTTACTCTTCAAATGTTACCTGAGGAATTTTCCCACAAAGAATTTTTAGAATTTTTGTTTTTGACTGTAGAACATTATAATCAATACTGGTACAATCAATTACTAAAGGCCAATAAATGGTCAGAGTTCGAATCCAAACTTCCAAAGTGATAAAATTGATGTGGTCTGAAAAACATCGACCTCAGATTATTTCTGATATGGTGGGAAACGAAGAATCTCGTGCTGCAATAATGGAATGGTTTGCAAAATGGAAAAAAGGAACAAAACCACTTCTTCTAGTTGGACCACCTGGAATTGGAAAAACTACTATAGCCTATCTCCTAGCAAAACAATTTGGATATGATATGATTGGACTTAATGCCAGTGACGTTAGAAGTAAATCTAGAATTAATGAAATTCTTACACCTGTTTTAGGAAATGTGAGTGTTTTAGGAACTCCAATGATATTTGTTGATGAGGTAGATGGAATTCATGGTCGTGGTGATTATGGCGGTGCTACAGCACTTGTTGACATTCTAAAAGAACCTACAGTACCTATTGTTCTTGCTGCAAATGATGATACCCAAGACAAAATGAAAAGTATCAGAAAAGTTGTTAAAACAATCTACTTCAAAAGACTCCCACCTCGCCTCTTGAGAGTCTATCTTGAAAATATTCTAAAAAAAGAAAATGCAAAACTAAGTCCTGGATCTTTAATCAAAGTTATTGACAAATCACATGGAGATATCCGCTCTATGATTAATCTGACTCAGTCTCTAGTTACTGGATTTAATCCTCAAACTGAAACATCTTTTGAAAGTATTAATGTTGAAGATGGAGTAAATGCATTCTTTAAAGCAAATTCAATTGAAGAAGCTAGAGGAGTTTTGTATTCCATGCAAATTGATCCAAGAAAAAAGATTGACGCACTTTATTCTAGTATAATTACCAGTAATCTAGATAATACAACACTTGCAAAATATCTAGAAATTATCTCAAATGCTGATATGCTTTATGGCAAGATTATGAAAACTCAAAATTGGAGACTTTTACGCTATCTTAATGACATTTTGATAGAATTATATCAAAATGATGATAGAATTAGATATTCACAATACAATCTTTCGTGGCCTTTACTTAATAGAATTCGTTGGGATAGAAACAAAATAAAGTCATTATCATCTGTTATGGCAAAAAAATTACATATATCCTCTAGTGCTTTTGTAACACTTTGTTTGCCATATGTTTTATTTTGTATTAAAAATAAAACTCTTGAATTAGAAATACAAGAAACTTTTGGTGATATTATTGAAAAGGAGATTGAACTAATCTAATGAGCTGGAGGAAAATTTCTATGAAGTTCTCAGGAACTTGTTTAGTATGTAAAGAAAAAATCAAAGTCAATGAAATTGGATTGTGGGCAAAAGGATTAGGTGTAAAACATGAAAAATGTGCTGAAATTAATGAATTGCAATGCGCAGTATGTGGTGCTCCTGCTGGTTGCCCTAAATGTGAATTTCAGGAAAATTGTGATATTCCAAACGTATCTCAATTATGTATCTGTAAGAAATGTAGTGAGAAAAAAGATGCTTTTAGTTCTTACCAAAAATCGGTAAAAAAGAAATTTCTAATTATTAACTCCTAAATTTCTAAAATAAACAATACTTGTTGAATTTTTGTAAAAATTTGATAGTGTCTCTATCACCAAATTAAATTAATATAGGAAACCCCCATGCTTTAGATTACTGTTATGCATTCTGAAAAGATTGATGAATATATTAAAAAAAATAACACAGCATTACAAGGAGGGGGTCAAGATAGAATCAAAGCTCAACATGATAAAGGTAAATTAACTGCTCGTGAAAGAATTAATCTTTTACTTGATGAAGGTACTTTTACCGAAATGGATTCATTGGTCACACACCATTATCATGAATATGATATGCAGAAAAAGATATTCTTTACAGATGGTGTAGTTTGTGGTTATGGAACAGTAAATGGTAGACAAATCTTTGTCTTTGCTTATGACTTTACTGTACTTGGTGGAACATTAAGTAAAATGGGAGCTAAAAAAATTACTAAACTAACAGATCATGCACTTAGAACAGGATGTCCAATCATTGGAATAATGGATTCTGGTGGTGCTAGAATTCAAGAAGGAATTATGAGTCTTGATGGATTTGCAGATATCTTTTATTATAATCAATTAGCTTCCGGAGTAATTCCACAAATTACTGCAAGCATAGGCCCATCAGCAGGTGGTGCTGTATACTCTCCTGCAATGACAGACTTTGTAATTATGGTTGATAAAGTAGGAACTATGTTTGTTACAGGACCTGATGTAGTTAAGACTGTATTAGGTGAAGAAATTTCATTTGAAGATCTTGGTGGAGCAATGACACATGCTACAAAAAGTGGGGTTGCTCATTTTGTTGCACAAAATGAATACGAGTGTATGGATTACGTTAAAAAATTACTTTCATATCTTCCACAAAATAATACTGAAGAACCACCTAAAATAAAAACTGATGATGATCCAAATAGATTAGATCATAATCTAATTAACATAATTCCAGAAAATCCTTTGCAGCCCTATGACATGAAAGACATCATTAACTCAATTGTTGACAATCATGAATTCTTTGAAGTGCATGAATTGTTTGCACCAAATATTATAGTTGGTTATGGAAGAATGAATGGTAGAGTTGTTGGATTTATTGCAAACAATCCTATGCATCTTGCAGGCGCACTTGATATTGATTCATCAAATAAGGCAGCACGTTTTATCAGATTCTGTGATTCCTTTAACATACCCCTAATCACTTTGGTAGACACTCCTGGTTACATGCCTGGTTCTAATCAAGAACACAACGGCATCATTAGACATGGAAGTAAGTTACTCTATGCATTTTGTGAAGCTACTGTTCCAAGAATTACTCTAGTTATTGGTAAAGCATATGGTGGTGCATACATTGCAATGGGAAGTAAAAATCTTAGAACTGATATTAACTATGCATGGCCCACTGCAAGATGTGCAGTTTTAGGTGGAGAAGCAGCCGTAAAAATCATGTATAGGAAAGAACTTGCCAAAGCCGAAGACCCTGAATCTCTTAAAAAAGAATTAATTGATGAATTTGCAGAAAAATTTGAAAATCCTTACGTTGCCGCATCTCATGGAACTGTTGACAATGTAATTGATCCAGCTGAAACAAGACCAATGCTAATAAAAGCACTAGAAATGCTTGAAAACAAAAGAGAAAAACAACTACCTAGAAAACACGGAAACATCAATTTATGATTGAAAAAGTACTTATCGCAAACAGAGGAGAAATTGCTTTACGTGTAATTAGAACATGTAGGACACTTGGAATCAAAACAGTTGCAGTTTATTCTGATGAAGATTACAATTCTTTACACGTAAAACAAGCTACTGAAGCATATCACATTGGGGAGGCAGCTCCTGCAAAATCATATCTGAACCAAGAAAAAATTTTAGAAGTAATTCTATCATCTGGTGCAGATGCTGTTCATCCAGGTTATGGTTTTCTTTCTGAAAATGATGATTTTGCACGACTGTGTGAAAAAAATAAAATTAATTTCATTGGTCCGTCTGCAGATTCGATGGATCTTTGTGGTGACAAAATGAAATGTAAAGCTGCAATGTTAAAAGCTAAAGTTCCAACTGTTCCAGGTAGTCCTGGTCTAGTAAAAGATGCTGATGACGCAGAAAAGATTGCAAATAAAATTGGTTATCCTGTAATGTTAAAATCAGTTTATGGTGGTGGTGGTCGTGGAATTAGAATAGTAAATACTGATAAAGAATTACGTGACGGCTATGAATCTGTTACAGGAGAATCAATGGCATCAGTAGGGAAATCAGCCATTATTGTAGAAAAATTTCTTGAAAAGACACGACATATTGAATTTCAGATGGCTAGAGACACTCATGGTAATACTGTTCACATCTTTGAGAGAGAATGCTCAATTCAAAGACGAAATCAAAAATTGATTGAACAAACTCCTTCACCAGTTGTTGATGAAGAAACAAGAACTCGTATAGGTACATTAGTTTGTAAAGCAGCTGATGCAGTTGACTATACTAACTTGGGAACTGCTGAATTTCTAAGATCTGATGATGGAGAATTCTACTTTATTGAAATAAATGCAAGACTACAAGTCGAACATCCAATTACAGAACTTGTATCTGGATTGGATTTGGTCAAATTGCAATTAGATATTGCAAATGGAGAACCAATTCCATTCAAACAAAGTGATCTCAAAATGAATGGTTATGCAATAGAGTGTAGAATCAATGCAGAAGATACATTCTTGGAATTTGCTCCTTCTACTGGCCCTATTCCAGATGTAATAATTCCAGCAGGACCAAGCGTTCGATGTGATACTTATCTATATCCTGGTTGTTCAGTTTCTCCATTTTATGACTCACTTATGGCAAAACTCGTTACATGGGGTCAAACATTTGAGGAATCTAGAACTAGGATGCTTTCAGCATTAAATGACTTTTACATTCAAGGAGTAGAAACTTCAATTCCTCTCTATAAAACAATTCTAAATTCAGATGAGTACAAAAATGGAGAACTATCCACCGATTTTCTTAAGCGTCATAAAATGATTGATAGATTAACTGAAGATCTTAAGAAAGAAAAAGAAGAGAAAAGTGAAGCAGCTTTGGCTGCTGCAATAATTTATTCTGAATACTTTAAGAGCCGTATACAGAACAACGCTATCAATAATTCCAATTGGAAAAATAAATTGGATTGATGAATTATGGATTATAAAATACTAGATATTGACAAATCATTTGAAGGAAAGATCATAGAAAATCTTGGTAATAATGAATATGTAATTAAAATCAATGATAATGATCATAAATTAAAAATTCTAAATATGACCTCAAAAGGAATTGAATTTATTTTAGACCAAAAATATCACAGAGCAAAATATCTTGAACAATCTACAAATGAAATGAATCTTGTAATTGATAATGTTCCAATTACTCTAAACATTCATACTCACTTTGATGAAATTGTTTACAAAAATACTGGTGGAGGTGATACTGGTGATACACAATTAGCTTTGAAAAGTCAAATTCCAGGAAAAGTTATATCAATTGCAGTTACTGATGGAGATTCTGTAAAAAAAGGTGATATTGTTTGTACTTTAGAGTCAATGAAAATGCAAGTAGCTATTAAAGCACACAAAGATGGTGTAATAAAATCAATTAAAGTAAAGGAAACTGCAACTGTTGCTAAAGGCGACGTTATTGCAGAAATAGAATAAAAAGAAATTTTTCTTATTTTAGAAATTTTTTAATTTCTTCATAGTTTGGTTCTTTTAACGGATCTTCTGAAACCCATTTGTAACCAATCTTTCCATCTTCCATTATTATGAATACAGAACGTTTTGCAGCATTGTAATCTTTTAGGTGAAGTAAATCTTTCATCAATATGCCATAATCACGAATTGTTTTACTGTTATAATCCCCTAACAATGGAAAATTAAAGTTGTGTTTTTCTGCAAACGTTTTATTTGCAAATGGTCCATCATTACTGATTGCAATTATTTGTGCACCATGATCTGAAATCTCTTGCCAGGAATCTCTAAGTGTACACAGCTCAACTTCACAAACTGGAGAACTTGCAGCAACTATGAATGTCAATACAATTTTTTTCCCTTTGAATTCATCCAAAGTCCGCATCTTCAATTCTATATCCGGAAGTTCAAAGTCAGGAGCAACATCTCCAATATTTAACGACATATTCGTTTTTTGTAATTATCCTATAAAGCAGTTTTCAAAAACTGTTTCTTCCAAAATTTGATCGAAAAAAGGAAGGATACCTTTTTATACAAAAATTAGAGTCAAAAGCTAATTGGTCGGGGAATTAGCGGGCAATTACAGTACAGTGGTACTGATGTTTGCCTTTGGCATAGCAGCGATGGCACCTGCATTAGTTATTTCAAGAATGATTTCACCAAGAAAACGAAGCAATCCTGTTAAATTTTTGCCAATGGAATGTGGTCAAGTTCCATCAGGAGAAGGGCGAACTCACTTTATGATGCAGTATTATCCTTACATTCTGATGTTTGTAGTCTTTGATGTCATGGCAATTTTCTTGTACGCATGGGGAGCTGCTCTTTTGGAACTTCCAAAGAGTGCAACTTTACCTATGATGGGATTTTTAGCTATAATGTTTGGAGCAATGGCGCCTGCACTATACCTATCAGGGAAACGAAGAATATGGTAGTTTTTTATATTAATTTCATTTACAAGGATAGGGGATAAGATTGCTCAAAGACTTACTAACACCAGAAACTGCAAATGTTTTTGTAGGAAAGTTAGGAGACATGTTAGAAAAAGCAATCGGTAAACCATTGGGCTACGCCATCAACTGGGGTAGAATTTGGTCACTCTGGCCTGTCCACATTGAAACAGCTTGTTGCAGTGTTGAATTTGGTGCAGCATCAAGTCCTAGATATGATGTTGAAAGATTTGGTATCATTGAAGCATTTGGATCACTTAGACAATGTGATCTAATTGTTGTTCAAGGAACTATTACAAGAAAAATGGCACCACGTCTCAGATTAGTTTATGATCAAATGCCAGAACCAAAGTATGTAATTGCTATGGGAGCTTGTGCAATTACTGGAGGATTGTATTTTGATTCATACAATGTACTTCCAGGAATTGACGGAATACTTCCAGTTGATGTCTACGTTCCAGGCTGCCCACCTAGACCTGAAACTCTCATACAAGGATGTCTTTTACTGCAAGAGAAAATCAAGAGAATGAAGGCTAGGACGATTGTATAATGAGTTCTGATTCTGCAAAACCAACAACTGATTCAAAACCTGAAGAAAAACCAACAACTGATTCAAAACCTGAAGAAAAACCAACAACTGATTCAAAACCTGTAGTAAAAAAGCCTGAAGAAAAAAAAGTAGAATTACCTGCGTTTGAGAAAAGCATTTCTGATAAAATTGTTGAAAAGTTTGGCGATAAAGTCGAAGTTGCATTTGTAAAAAAAGACAGAGTTGGAATTAATGTTAGTCGAGAAAATGTACATGATGTTGCAGAATTCATTCGTGATGGATTAAACTATGATCACGTAGAATCTGTTTCAGGAGTAGATTATCCACAAGATAACGAAATTGCAGTTGTTTATCACATTGGTTCTTACTCAGATCCTTCATTAGCAAGACAGCTTCTTGTTTTATCTACTAGAGCCCAACGAGAAGAAAATCCAATTCCTGGAAGTGATGCAACTAGACTTCCTACTCTTAGAGATATATTCTACAGCGTAGAATTCCATGAAAGAGAGATTTTTGAGATGTTTGGTGTTTACTTTGAAGGTCATCCTGATAATAGACGATTACTTTTGCCAGAAGATTGGGCAGACATACCTCCACTTAGAAAGGACTTTGCAATTAAGGGACGATAGAAATGACTACAGAATTACCAACAGATATCAAATCAACATCATCAGAAATACAGATAGATAAACCATCATCAAAATGGTTACCGCCAGGATTAGCACTCCAAAAAGTTGATGAAAAAATCATGACTCTTAATGTTGGACCACAACATCCAGGTTCTGGTCACATGAGACTTATTGTACAAATTGATGGTGACTATATTGTTGCGTGTGATCCTGATCCTGGATATGTTCACCGTGGAGAAGAAAAAATGGCAGAATATAGAAACTATATCACAAACATTCCTCACTTAGAAAGGCCAGTAATTCATGATTCTTGTAATATACTTTATCCATATGTCTTAGGCGTTGAAGAACTTCTTGGTATTGAAGTTCCTGAACGTGCAAAATATGTTAGAGTTATTGCAGCTGAGCTAAACAGATGTATTTACATAATGTATTGGCTTGCAATTTATGGAATCTTTTTAGGACATTCTACAATGTTCATGTGGCCAACAGGTGATCGTGAATTATTAATTGATCTTATGGAAAAAATGACTGGTGCTAGAGTCACACACTCACATTTTATTCCTGGTGGGGTTAGAAATGACTTACCAGCAAACTTTGAAGAAGTTTGTTTACGTCAAGTAAACTATTTTGAAAAACGTATCAAAGAATATGCTGCGGTCTTTTATGATAACCCAATTCTAATTGCAAGAACTCAAGATACTGGTGTACTATCACGTCAAGATGCAATTAGACTTGGAGTAACTGGCTCTGTACTTCGTGCTAGTGGTATTGATTATGATGTAAGAAAGAAAGAGCCTTATGATGTCTATGATGAGTTAGATATCCAATCCATTGTAATGACAGAAGGAGATGCTTATGCAAGATCTAAAATACCATGGCTTGACATGATGGATAGCTGTAACATAATTAGACAAGCATTACAAAAAATGCCCAAGTCTGGTTCTGTTAGAGTTAAACTAAAACCAAATCCAAAAGGGAAAGGATTTGATACAGTATACAAACGTGTAGAATCTGGTAGGGGCTCTTTGGGTTGCTATATTGTTTCTGATGGAAAACCAGAGCCATACCGATTAAAGTTGAGTGTTCCTTCCTTTAGAAACTTGATTGCATTACCATATCTTCTCAAAGGTGAAAAACTTGGTAACATGCCATCAGTTTATTGGAGTCTTAATTATTGGCCAGTGGAGGCAGATAGGTAAATGTCAGTTATTGCACCAGACTTCAAACTAAGTGGATTTATCAAGTCATTACTTGATAATATTTTCTGGATCTTGTTGTTATTTGTTTTAATTGGTCTTCCAGCAGTTTTTATGATTTTAATTGTGATTGAAATGCCTATAATTGATGGAGAATTACTTACGCCATTCCTTGCACTTTCATATTTAGTAAATCCCACACGTACTCTTCCAGTAATTCAAGCATTCATGACAACTGACATATTTAGAGTAATGGCATTTCCAGGATTTGGTTTTGCTGCATTACTTGCAGCTGGAACAATTTTCGCTGAAAGGAAGATGATGGCAAAAATACAACTAAGAGTTGGTCCTTTCTACTGTGGAAAATTTGAAGGTATTTTGCAATTAATGGGTGATGGACTAAAATTAATTTCTAAAGAAATTATTATTCCTGCTAAAGCTGACAAGCCGATTTTCTGGGCAGCACCAGTACTCTTTGTTGCAACTGCAGCTGCATTCGTTGCATTAATTCCTGTAGCTCCAGGCTGGGTAGTTGCAGATGTAGATTTAGGATTACTTGCAGTATTTGCAGTAATTGGATTCTTCCCAATCATTACGATTCTTTCTGCATGGTCTGCAAACAGCAAGTATCCCTTCATTGGAGGAATCAGAGCCTTGTTCCAAATGGTTTCATTTGAAATTCCATTAATCTTGTCTTTGTTGGGAGTTGTTATGGTAACTGGAACTCTAAACTTATCTGAAATTACAGCAAGTCAATCCAATTTCCCATGGATTGTATTTCTACCAATTGGTGCTATTGTATTCTTTATCGCAATGCTTGCAGAATTAGAAAGAATTCCATTTGACTTACCAGAAGCAGAGAGTGAAATAGTTGCTGGCTGGTTGACAGAACTCTCTGGAATGTTGTATGGACTTGTTCAATTGGGATCCTATCTGAAACTTTATGCATTTGCAGCCTTGTTTGTTGTCTTGTTCCTTGGTGGTTGGAATGGTCCAATGGTTGTACCTCCATTTCCAGAAGAAATTATTACTGAGGGAATCGAAATGGGTCCTATTACTCTCAGTATTGAAGGATTACCGCTATTAACACAAGAAATGCTTAATGGAACACTCTGGTTTGTTCTCAAAACCGTTGGAGTAATTTTCTTTATAATATTACCACGGGGCGTATTCCCAAGAGTTAGAGTTGATCTGTTATTGGACCTTGGTTGGACCAAACTCATTGGACTTTGTTTCATTAACATCTTTATTGCACTTGGTTTGGTTTATGCTGGAGTGCTGGGACCAGGAGGATTACAATAATGGGAACTGCTACAGGTATTATTCGCGCACTAAACTCAGGAATTAAACATCTTGCAGTAAAGCGATTTACACTTCGTTATCCTGAAGAGAAATTAAAGTTTGTAGGTGATGGATATCAATATGATCCTTCAACTGGTGTTGGAATTGCAGGACTAAAGGGTCGTCATCTATTATTTCATGATAAATGTACTGGTTGCCAATTATGTGCTATTGCATGTGAAGGAGTTGCTGAAGCAATTGCAATGGTAAAGGTTCCAGAACAACATAAACACAACAAGAAAGCAATCATGCCTCAAATTGATTATGGTAAATGTGTTTTCTGTGGTCTTTGTGTTGATGCATGTCCATTTTATGCACTTTACATGACTAATGACTATGAACTTTCTACATTTTCCAAAGAAGGTTTAATCTATACTCCCGCTCAACTTCAGGTAAAACCATATGTTGCACAAGATAGCGAAATCATAATTACTGATAGGGGTGCATCACATGGCTGATATTGCATTTCTCGCATTATCTGTAATTACAATTGGTTCTGCAATTGCTGCACTTGAAATGAGATCATTAATTTATGGCTCAATTGCTTTGATGGGTTCTCTTGGTGGAATTGCCGGGTTCTTTTTATTGTTAGATGCACCATTTGTTGCATTATTCCAACTAGCTGTTTATGTTGGTTCTATTGCTGTTTTAATTTTATTCACTGTTATGCTGGTAAAAAGAGAACTCATTTTCAAAAAAATTGAAGACCAGAGAAGAAAATATGCAGGAATTGGATTAATGCTTGTATTAATGGTATCATTAGGTGCTATATTCATAGATTCTGGAATTAAAACAATAACTACTGATGAACCACCAGTTGATTTTAGAGATATTGGTATAGACTTTGTAACTTATTACTGGCCTGCATTGATTTTGATGGGCTTAATTTTGGCTGGTACTGTAACTGGTGCATTAGTTTTAGCTAGACGAGTGGATGTAGAAGTTGGCCAACGAACTGATTGATTTTACACTTGTATCTATTGCTCTATTGGGTATAGGAATTTACGGTCTTGCAGTAAAACGTAATTTTATTCGAATGCTCTTTGCAATTGAAATTATCATCAATGCTGCAAATCTCAACCTTGTTGCATTTGGCAGATTCTTGCCTCATAGTGGCGGTCAGACTTTGGCATTATTCTCAATTGCAATTGCAGCTGCAGAAGTAGCAGTAGGCCTTTCATTAATTATAGTAGCTTATCGTATGTATCAAAATATCGATATTGAAGACTTTAGGAGCTTAAAGGGCTAATGGAGTATGCATTATTACAGGCAATTTTCTTGCCACTTCTACTATCTCCGGTAGTTTACATAATTGGAAGAAAAGCAGGTCCTACACCAGCAATGTGGTTTACATTTGCAATTTTACTTTACGCAACAATTCTAATAATTAATGCATCACTTTCTGGAACTGTAGAAGAACATTATCCATGGACAAGCCAGTTTGGTGAGTTTGGTTTCTTGTTAGATGGTTTAGCATCACCATTTGCAATAATGATTTATGTTCTATCTACAATCTTGGTACTTTACTCAAAACCATACATGATTCACATATTTCACCATCAATTCGAAGAAGAACGTAACATCAACGCATCTGGAAGCGGACAAACTTCGATTATTGAATCATCTGCTCTTTCAAATTATGTAAATGCCAAATCAGGACTTTACTTTGCACTTTATCTTCTCTTTGCAGTGGGAATGCTTGGAACAGTTCTTTCAACAAACCTGATTGAGTTCTTTGTATTCTTTGAGATCATGTTGATTCCTGGTTTCTTCTTAGTTGCTCTTTGGGGTGCAGGTGAAAGAAGAAAGATTGGTTTGATGTTCTTGTTTTGGACACACTCAGGTGCAGTTGTTTTACTATTAGGCTTTTTAATGATAGGTCTTACCGTTGGAAGTTTTGACTTTGCAGATATTCGTGAATCAGAAATTCCTCCAGACATTGCAATGCTTTCTGCAGTTGCAATTGCATTAGGTCTTGGTGTTAAGCTAGCGGTCTTTATGTTCCACATTTGGCTCCCATATGTTCACGGTGCTGCACCAACACCAATTAGTGCATTATTATCTCCAGCCATGATCGGAATTGGCATTTACGGAATTATCAGATTAATTGTTGAATTCTTACCTGCAACATTTGCCGACCTTGCAATATGGTTCTACATTTGGGGACTTGTTACAATGATTTATGGTGGTGCAATGGCACTGATGCAAGACGACTTGAAACGTCTTCTTGCTTACTCTAGTATAAGCCAGATGGGTTATCTCTTGTTTGGTATTGGTACAATTTCTGTACTTGGTCTTGCAGGTGCAGAGATGATGTATGTAACACACGCCATTGGAAAAGGTATTCTTTTCATGATGGCTGGAGTTATTATTCTTCAAGTGGGAACTAGAAGTATCTCTAAACTTGGGGGATTAGCTGGAAAGATGCCAATAACAGCAGTATGTGCAGTAATTGGTGCCTTGACAATTATGGGCATACCCCCAACCAGTGGTTTCATGGGAGAATGGATTCTCTTTTTTGGTGCACTAGAGACTGCAATTGAAGAAGGTTCTACACTTAGAGCAGTAGGATTCGGTTTAGGTCTTGTTGCAACTGTTCTTACAATGTCTTATCTTCTCTGGATGCTAAAACGTGTTTTCTTTGGAAAAATCCCTGAACATCTTGAAAAAGTGAAAGAAGCAAGTTGGTACATGACTGTACCAATGATGGTGTTGGCAGGATTTTCTATTGTATTAGGAATTTATCCAGACATCTTCTATAAATCAATAATTCCGTACATGAGTGGGGTTTTGGGGGTTTAGAATATGGTAACTGAATTAATGGGATTTGAAATTGGAGCAACAAGTGCTTGGTTGGTTTGGATTCTACCATTTGCTGCAGCTCTTATCATACCTGGAATTGCAAAATTATCAAAATATTCAACTGGCCACTTATCAAAACATGCAACTGGATATATTGCAGTTGGATTTGCTTTGATGAGTACATTATCTGCAGCATCAATGATTCCAATTGCTTTAGAGGCTGGTGAAATACATCATCAAATTCCATGGATAGAATCACTTGGTCTTAAAGCTGGTATCTTAGCAGATCCACTATCAATTATAATGGCCAACGTTGTTGGTTGGATTTCATTTCTTATTTTGATTTACAGTACAGGATACATGAAAGGCGATAAAGACATTACAAGATTCTGGTTCTGGATGATGTTCTTTATTGGTTCAATGCAGTTAATTGTCATGTCTGATAACTTACTTCAACTATTCTTTGGATGGGAAGGTGTAGGTCTTGCATCCTATGCATTGATCAGCTTTTGGTATCGTGACAAGAAGAAAGATCATGTTGGTACTGAAGGACGCACTGTTCTTGGTATGTTAGACTACTATTCTCCATCTCATGCTGGTATGAAGGCATTCATCATGACCAAAGTTGGTGATGTAATGATGATTGCAGGTATGCTTTTGATATTCTTGTATGCAGGTACTTTTGGATTAAAAGAATTAGTCGGAGATACCGAATGGGCCGTTACAATGGCCTCTCAAGGACTCTTGGTTCCTGCATTTGTTTTACTCTTTGGAGGAGCTGTAGGAAAATCAGCACAATTCCCACTAAATGAATGGTTGTTAGAAGCAATGACTGGTCCTACTTCTGTATCTGCATTGATTCACGCAGCGACTATGGTTAAAGCAGGCGTGTTCTTAGTTGCAAGACTAGGTCCTCTTGTATTTGCATTAGGAGCAGCAGGAATTCTTGCTGATCAATTCTTTGAGGTTATTGCTTGGATTGGTGCAATTACAGCATTATTACTAGCAACACAAGCAATGGTCAATCCTGAAATTAAAAAAGTTCTTGCTTATTCTACTGGTTCTCAAATTGGTTATATGATGATGGCATTAGGTGTTGCAGGATTATCTTATCAATATGTTGATGGTTACACTGCAGGATTCTTCCATTTAATTTCTCACGCAATGTTCAAAGCTTCATTATTCATGGCAGCTGGTGCTATATTGCATACTGTTGGCTCTCGATTTATGACAGATATGGGTGGTCTAAGAAAAAAGATGAAGAAAACTTATGCGTTCATGTGGGCTGCAGGTCTTGGGTTGATGGCTGCTCCATTTATCACAACAGGTTTCTGGAGTAAGGATGCAATCTTTGCTGCAGTCTATGAATCTGGAAGTGAATGGGCAATACCACTGTTTTCAATTGCTGTATTTACTGCAGCCATTACTTCATTTTATACTACAAGAATGATGGGACTAGTCTTCTTTGGAAAGAAGAGTAAACACATCGAAAAGATGGAAGAAGAAGGACATCATATCCATGAAGCACCATTATCAATGTGGATTCCATATGGCATTCTTGCAGTTCTTACTATTGGAGTTGGTCTTATTGGATTTTCAGCAGAAGGAGGACTTCACGGCTTGTTTGTAGACTTTCTTGAAAATTCCTATGGTATTCATACTGAACATATTGCAATAGAATCATCAATTCTACCCGAATTCTTGCAAGGCCTTAATCCTATTGCACTTGGTTCATCATTGGCAGCATTTGCTATAGGAGCGGGATTAGGTTACATCTTCTATATTGGTAGGTGGGTTGATCCTGTTAAATTTGTAAACTCTAACATTTTCTTTTATGCAATTCACAAATTTTTCTTAAACAGATGGTATCTTAATGCCATCATATACTGGTGCTTTGTTGTAGCACCATTGTGGTTAGCAAGAGGTGTGTTCCGATACTTTGAAAAGACAGCAATCGATTATGGTATGAACGATGGATTCCAGAAAGCAGTTTTATGGAGTGCAAAAGCTGTCCAAGGAACACAAACAGGCGTCGCACAATCGTATCTATTCGTATTTGGAGCAGGATTACTATTCGTAGTTCTGATATTGTTGATATAGGAGATCGATGAAATGTTAGAAATTACTTCCACCCCATTGGTAATAATGGCAATTTTGGGGACCGTTGGAATTATTATTCCAATCATTAGTATTGCAAGAAAAGAGCAAGGTTCTAACTCATTTTATGCCGTAATTGCCTTTGCAGCATTAATTGTATCAGTTGGTTATGTTGGATACCAGTTCATAAATGATAATGTAGCACCAGCTGCTCTTTTCTCTGAAGATGTACTTGTAGATGATGCGTTTGGTGGATTATTTGCAATAGCAATGCTACTTGTTGCTTTGTTCACTACAGTTGGCTCTATCACTTACATGAGAAAACATAACTCTCCTGCTGTATACTATTCTCTAATTCTACTTGCGACAATTGGTATGGTGTTAGTAGCATATTCTACTGACTTGGTAATGTTATTTGTTGCATGGGAGCTTATGAGTCTTCCAACATACATTTTGGTTGGCTTTATTAAAAAGAATCCAAGCTCTAATGAAGCTGCTCTAAAGTATTTCTTGTTTGGTGCATTATCATCTGCAATTATAGTTTACGGAATTTCAATTGCATATGGATTAACTGGTTCTACAAACATTGGAGAAGTTATTCAAGGTTATTCAACACTTGATCCGTCTCTATTATCCCTTGCTTTACTTTCAGTTGGAATGTTTATTGCAGGATTTGGATTCAAGATGGGACTTGTACCTTTCCATCAATGGCTTCCTGATACATATGAAGGCGCACCACCACCAATCGCTGCTCTTCTTGCAGCAGGTACAAAGAAAGTAGGATTTGCTGCAGCAATAAGAGTTATAGTTCTTGGGATAGTTGTTCTAAATCTTGATTGGACATTAGCTCTTGGTATTCTTGCAGTAATGACAATGACAATTGGTAACATTGCTGCAATCATGCAAAAAAGTCTTACTAGAATGTTGGCATATTCTAGTATTGCACACGCTGGATACATTTTGATTGGACTTGCAGTTGCACCATATAGTTCCCTTGGTTTACAAGGTTCTTTGTATCATATTCTAAATCATGCAGTAATGAAAGGTATGGCCTTTATTGCAATTGCAGGAATTGTAACAACTCTCGCAGTAACTAATCTCGATAAGCTGCAGGGACTTGGAAGAAGAATGCCAATCACTGCTCTGGCTTTGGTGATCTCACTATTTGCACTAGCTGGCGTTCCTCCACTTTCAGGATTTTGGAGTAAATTGATGTTGTTTGGTAGTGCATTAGATGCTGGCTCTTCATTATGGTGGGCGCCATGGCTTGCAATTTTTGGCGTACTTAACAGTGCATTGTCTCTTGCATACTATGCTTGGATTGCCAGAAAGATGTACTTTGAAGGAGAAACAGAGAAAAGAGTTAAAGAATCAAAACCAATTATTGCTGTAATGATCTTCTCAATGATTTTCTTGATAGGATTTGGTGTATATCCAGAACCACTCATGCAATTTGTAGAATTTGCAACTCCAGTAATTAGTTTAGACCTTATGCCTTAAATGAAGTAAACCTAATCAAACCTTCTAGATTTATCTTTGCATCATTATCTGGAAGCTTTCTCAAACCAGCTCTCGCTTTTTCAGAATATTCTTTTAACATCTCTTCCATTTTATCAAAAACATCTCTTGGGTCTAAACTTTTTTTGATTAATAGATTAAACAACTTGTCTTCATTTTTCCAATCTAACAAATCATCTCTAATTTGATATGCAATTCCAATGTTTTTTCCATATACAGTTAATGCTTCAATTTGTTCCTCTGTCCCATTAGCAATAATTGCACCTGTTCTAGCTGCAACTTCAAATGCTGTTGCTGTCTTGTATTCAATAACTTTAAGATAATCAGCAAATGTTACATCTTCACTAGTTTCTAACCTGCTTTCAATCATTTCTCCCTCACTCATCAACATAGCAGTGGTAGCCAAATCTTTTGTGATTCTAACATTGTCTAATCTAGAAGATATTGCAAGAATTAATCCTAAAACAAAGTCCCCTGTAAGGACACTAGTATTGTATCCATATTTAATATGGAATGGATCTTTTTGTCTCCTCATAGTTTCATTATCGATAATGTCATCATGGATGATTGATTCCATATGTAAAAACTCAACAGCACAAGATGCTGCAAATGTATTTTCATCAATTTTACCCACACATTCTGCAGCCAAAATCAAAATAATAGGTCTGATTCGTTTTCCCCCCTCTAAGGAATACTTTAGTGGTTCAATGAATTCTGATTCAGAATAAAGATCTAGCTCATTATCTAAAGCCTGATCTATTTTTTTAATATACTTACCATATGTCTCAAGTAAAGGATTAATCTCAATATTTTTTCTATCCAAAATGGCCTGATCAAAAAACTTTGTTATTAGTAAATAAATCTTGGTGCTCCAGCCGGGATTTTCATCGTTTGATTTTGAACCCGGGATCTTTGCCTTGAAAGGGCAAAATGCTTGACCGGTCTACACCACTGGAACCCATAAAAATTCAGTATTTTGACCATAAAATCTTTTGTAAACCACAAAGATTTTTTTATTGGCAGATTCGGAGATGAGACATGAATATAATAAAAAAAATTGATACAATGATCGAGGAAAGAAGTTTACTTAAACATCCATTTTACCAAATGTGGTCTGATGGAAAGCTGACGGAGGAATCTTTAGCAGGTTATTCTAAAGAATATTTTCAACTTGTAAAGGCAGTTCCATTTTTTATGACTTTAATTATTGAAAAAGCACCTGATTCTGTAGTTAACGAATTAATTGTAAACCAACAAGAAGAATCTGATCATGTAAAACCATGGATTAACTTTGCAGGAGAACTTGGTATAACTGAAGACGAACTAACCTCATATACTGGATTAACCAAAACCCTCAATGCTGTCTCTGATTTGAATGAATTAATGAATACCTATGAAGGTGGCGCATGTGCAATGTATGCTTTTGAAAAAGAAATTCCCAAAATTAGTCAAACAAAACTTGATGGATTAGCAGAATTCTATGGAATGACCAGTGATGAAGCTACAGAATACTTCAAACTTCATACTGAAGCTGATATCAGACATGCTGCATCATGGAGAAATATTCTGAAAAAATCTTCAATTGATTCAAACAACTTGCTTGAAATTGCAGACAAATCTATTTCTGCACAAAACTTGTTGCTTGATAGTTGTTATGAAGAATACTGTTAATCTCGTAACATTTTATATCTAAGAAAAAATTCATCTGCTTAGGGCCCGTAACTCAGCTTGGTAGAGTAACCGGCTCATAACCGGTGAGCCAAGGGATCGAAGCCCTTCGGGCCCATTTCATTTCCATTAGTTTTAAAATAAGCAAACCCAAAATTTATTGGCTGCAATGAAGAATCAGAGTTATATCTGAATGATGATTGGAAGGCATTTGTCTGAGCTGCCAAAACTCATTTACCAATTTGATTTTTCACCTTATCTAAAACACTCTCATCTACAAGATTTTGTTCATACAATACTTCTGTAATTTGTAAAATATTTAGAATTGAATGCATCTTTACTCCTAATTCAGATAAAGCCTCATCAGCTCCCTCCATTCTATTAACAATTACATATGCATCTTTTATGGAAATGTTGACTTGTTTTAGAGATTTTATTGCATTTACAACAGAACTACCAGTAGTTGCAACATCATCAATCAAGATCACTTTCATTCCTTCATGAATTCTCCCTTCAACTAATTTTGAAGTACCATGATCCTTTGGTTTACTTCTTACATAGATTAGTGGTTTGACAGTTTCTATAGCTAATGCTGATGCAATTATCAAACCACCTGTTGGCACTGTAACAATGGAATCAAATTTGTTAAAACCGATATTTTCTGCAATCTCATTTTCAAGATATTTTACCATTTTTCTAAATTCATGAGGATAGCTTGGAACTAACCTTAAATCTACATAGTATGAACTCTTTTTTCCACTAAAAAGTGTAAAGTCTCCAAATTTTATTATGTCATTCTGATGCAAAAATGTTGCAAACTCTTTAACAAATTCCATACCAAAATTAACTATACTGGATTTATTTTGGTTTGTATTGAGTATGAATTATGCCTGAAATCTGGTTAAATTATGGTATAACAGACGTTGTTTTGGATATTAGAGCAGAGAATTTAGAGCAAAAAATTGATTCTGAAGGAAAAATTTTGGAAGATTCAGCGATTTACGAAAAACTTAATTCACTTAATTTATCAAAATCAATGGAACTTGTAGTTTTACATAATTCCAAATCTATTCAAAAAATCATTTCATCACTGTTTACTTTGTGTGAGCAAAAATCAAAACCATTTCCAAAAATTTTAGCTGATAAAAGAATTTTGAATTTAGTCAAAGCAGGATTGCCTGAGGGAAGTTCAATTAACGAATTTAATGATATTGAAATTTCAAATTCAAATCTTGTATTCATGGCTGAAATGGAATTTGATGGACTGTTTGGTTATGAAACCATTTCAACTCGTCTGATCAAAAAATTTGGTCTAGAATCTATGCTTTTAGCATATGCAAAAAGACAAGGAAATCTTCCTACTCCAGGACAATATCCTGAAAGTTTGGAAGAAGCAAAAAAATTTACCAATAATTTTGAAATTCAGGGAATTGAAATAGTTGCAAATTCTGAAGGTATAATTGATTTTTCTATAGGCCATCCTTCAGAAACTCTTTCTGCAACAAAAATTATGGAATCCAATTCAATCAAAGATATAGGTCAACATAAAACAATGATAATTAGTACTGGTAAAGATGCAAGTAATGATATTCTTGGAAAATCACTTTCTTCGCTTTGGAATTGTTCAAATGCAATCAAAAAGGACGGTCTTGCCATTTTAGTGGCTGAATGTAAAAGTGGTTTAGGCTCTGATACAATTCAACAATACATTGAAAACAGATTAACTTTAGAACAACTTCAAAATCCTACTCAATACATTAGCGGAATGGAGGATTTGTTATTTCTTTCAGGAGTTCAAAAGAATTTTCAAATTGGTCTAGTTTCAATTCTTCCCGAATTTTATGCAAAGAAACTTAACATGATTTCTTTGCAAGGCATAAAGTATTCTCTGGACTATATTCTAAAAACCCAAGGTACAAAACAAAAGGTTGTTGTAGTTACAGATGGTGCTAGACTTTTATTAAGGTAAAATACTTGACCAAAAACCTGATGGTAATGGTGCGCATAAAATTGCTAATACTATGATTCCAATATACGAAAATTTTCTGTTTCTTGAAAGTGGTGAAACATCATCTAATGTAGACGCACTAGGATTTCTTGAACTCATTATTAAAATTAATATTGCCATTAACCAATAATTTAACAAAACCAGAATTGCCATACTTCCATAAGTTGCATATCTGTGCATCTTTGGATTAAGGAATGTTCTTGCCATATGTCCCCCATCTAATTGCCATGCTGGTAGTAAATTCAAAAATGTAATTAAAAATCCAATCCATGCCGCAAACATAATAGGAGTCATGATGACTTGATGTCCATCTCCTCCCTTACCGAACATTGCCAAACTAACAGCCATGAAAAATGGTTCTCCTTGGTTCCATTCAATTAATCTAGATTCAGCAAATAATTCTGCAGCTATTTCTTGATCTATAATTGGTGTAGTATATGCTCCATAAATTGAAACTATTATTGCAATTACTAATCCTGCAATAGGACCTGCAATAGCAACATCAAATAAAATTTCTCGATTAATAGTTAATCCTTTTGCTTGGATAAATGCACCAAAT
>JACZTB010000079.1 GCA_022573895.1 Nitrososphaerota archaeon | reverse complement strand
ACTGGAGTGAAGATAAAAAAGACAAATCATTGTTGATCCACTATCAAGACATGCTTGATTCTATTAAAATAAAAATTGCCAAATTGGAAAATAACTAATTATTTTTGTAATTTACATTTGATACGAACTGTGACTAAGATCTGATTTATCTAAGGTATGATCATAATTCTGGGTTGGGCATTGTAAATTTCTTGTTTTTGAGTATAGTGTTAGTTCTCTCTTTAACGATTTCTGAGGCCTATGGGATAAAGATAATCAAAGATGATGTGATTAACCAAGCATGACTTTGAGAGGTTGGCCATTAACAATTCTCATTGTAGTAGTAGCAGTTGGAATTTCAGCATTCTTGTGGAGTATCGGAATTTACTTTTTCTTTTTGCCAATAATTTTCTTACCATTTTTAAAATTTTTAAAGTTCAAACCACAAGAAACTAAAATTCGTGTTTGTTCTACTTGTGGGTTGTCGTCTGATGGAAATTACTGTCCTAGGTGTGGAACTAGTTTAATGTAATTTCAAAATTTTAAATATCTACATTTAATTCACTTTTCAAGTTAGAGTTTTAAACTAAAATGATAGGGCCCGCTGGAGATTTGAACTCGGACAATATTGTAGTATATCTTGGACGATTCATTATATAATGATAAAAAAAGTATGAACTGCTTGACATTTGATACGAACTGTTAAACAAAAAAACAGAGAATTTACAATCCAAGTTTCATTAAAGAGGCTTGAAATATGATATTTGTGTAATTGTACTATGGCAACAGCGTATGTGTTAATTAATTGTGACTTGGGTTATGAGGAACAAATTATTGAAGAGCTGAAACATATTTTAGATGTAAAGAAGTCCATGGAACTTTTGGTGCCTATGACATTCTTGCCAAAGTTGAATCAGATGCTGTTGAAAAACTTAGTGAAACAATCACTTGGAAGATTCGCAAAATACCAAAAATTCGTTTCACATTAACACTAATGGGCATAGAGGTCAGTACTAAGAAAAATTAACATTGTTGTTCAATAACACATACTAGTCTATTTTAGTCTGGTAATATCATATCTGAATGTTGGCACTCTGCAATGATCCAAAATGTGGATTAAACAGACAAGGGGTACCTCATGAAGATCATGAAACTATTCAAAGTAAGGAAATCAAAAACTCCTGTTTAGATGGTAGATGTGCCCTGAATAGAATTGGAGTCTTACATGAGTCTCATGATGAAGCTCCTCAAGAAATTCAAGAAGTTAATTAAGAAAAAATCACAAAGTTGTCCCAAGATAATTAGTAAAAAAATCCTGTTTAAGCTACACTTTGCATAACCTTATTAATAATTTTGAGCTACGCTAGATTAGCTTAATCCTAGAGTTAAATCAAAAAACCGTACAAGAATCAAACATACTTGATGGGAGCATGCCATTTGCACG
Source organism: Nitrososphaerota archaeon (assembly GCA_022573895.1). GTDB lineage: Archaea > Thermoproteota > Nitrososphaeria > Nitrososphaerales > Nitrosopumilaceae > Nitrosopumilus. The sequence goes on along the minus strand of JACZTB010000079.1, from coordinate 1,697 downwards.
GTTTACTATCAAATGATCATTAAAATTTCTAAAACGGATCATTAAATTTGCGATACCATTTGGTGAGATCAAGTTGTTAAGCACGATCTAGCGATCAAAAAGTGGGGTGATTTGAACTTAAAATATGGAGCCCACCTCCTGCACCAAACCTAGATCAAAACTGAAAAAAATTATTCAAAAAATGATTAAACAATAACCGCTTTTATTTTCTTCACAGAGTGATTGGAAATTTGTCGATGAATATTTGCAAGGTCTTCTTCTTTGAATGTTAAATTACACCTGTAACATTTCCAAATGATCTCGGACACGAGACAATTATAGGCAAATTTTGAATATAAAGATATTGCATGATTCATCCAATTTCTTCAATTACCTAATCCTTTCTTCTGAAAACTAGAATTTTTCTGATTTTATGAATTTTTTTTCAAATTTTTCACAGGCTAAACTCATTCAAAGGATTTAGATGACTATTTTGAATTTCTCGATTGGAAAATGACTGATATTTTTGAAACGATAAGTGAATTTTCCTATGTTGGAATTTTTATTCTACTGATTGGCGTTAACGCGGCTCCCCTTTTGATGCCACCAACATGGATTATTTTAGCATCATTTTATGCATTAGATACTACTTTGGATCCAATTATTCTAGCCATTGTAGGGGCGACAGGCGCAACAATTGGTAGATTCATTCTCAAAAGAATCAGCAGTCTGTTTCGAAGATTTGTAGGTAAAGAGCAAAAATCAAATCTTGACGCAATTGGAGATTATCTAAATCGCAAAAAATTAGGTTATGGACTAGCCTCTTTTCTTTTTGCCGCTACTCCACTTCCAAGCAACATGTTGTTTATAGCATATGGCATGATGCGAGCAAAAAGTTTTGGTCTTTATATTGGATTTTGGCTTGGCCGAATTTTATCATATTACATCATGATTACTATCAGCGAAATAGTATTGAGTCCATTTTTGGAATTATTTGAGAATAAAATTGTGGGAATCTTACTTGCAGATGGTTTAGGAATTGGGGGGGTGATTTTTTTCACTATGATTAATTGGACATTACTTTTAACACAAAGAAAATTGAAATTAGTTAGACCCAAACTATGGCGATTTTAAATTGAATGTTCTGGGGGAGATGAAAATAGAAGTAAGAAATATGATCACAAATCATCCTGCACATGATTTTGACCATATAATGCGTGTCTACAACACTGCTGAAAAGCTAGCAAAAAAAGAAAAAGCCAATAAAAAACTTGTTTTGTGTGCAGCGTTATTACATGATATTATCCAATTCCCAAAATCTGACAAAAGATCAAAACAATCATCTATTAAAAGCTCAATTAAAGCAAAAAAATTTCTACAAAAATTCAATTTAACAGATATTGAAATTAAAATTATAACTGATACAATTCGTGATCATAGCTTTTCACAAAATAGAATACCTTCTACTTTGGAAGGCAAAATTCTACAAGATGCAGATAGACTTGATGCAATAGGCGCTATTGGAATTGCAAGGGCTTTTGCTGTAGGCGGTTCTGAACATCGGCCATTTTATAACAAATCTGATCCTTTTTGTTCTAAAAGAAAACCCAACGATGAAAAATGGACACTAGACCATTTTTACAAAAAACTTTTGAAACTTGAAAAATTAATGAATACAAAATCTGCAAAAGCTGAGGCAAAAAGAAGAACAAAAATCC
>JACZTB010000078.1 GCA_022573895.1 Nitrososphaerota archaeon | reverse complement strand
CTGCTGGATATAGTAGAGGGGGTTGAAGTGATGGTCTTGTTGCAAATAACTCTTGAGCTTTAGTTTCTGCAATTTGTTTTTCTGTAAATTCTGTTATATCTTGGGAAAATTGAATAAAGGTTTGAAATTCTTTTCTGATGAATACTTCTTTGTATCTGTCTTGGAAATATAGTATACATTGACCAAGTAAATCTAGCACTATTGATTGTTTGTTGGATTCCTGTTGTGCTGTGTTATCAGAATCATATCGAGTTAGATTATTGATAAAACCCGTTAAACCTACTTTAGGGAATACCTTATCTTTGAATTCTTGATCAACGGTTTCTGATCTTGCAATTATTCGTAGGGTTTCAATCATTTCTTCTGTCTTTTCAATGATTCTTGATTTGTATTCTGGAATTCCCTTATTCTTAAAATCTTGTGATGTTAACACATTGTATTCGTTATCAGATAACATACCATGTGACATAATGTATACTTTATCACAAATGCGTTATTAAGGATATCTGAAAATCTTTGGTATACTCATGTCCCAGACGACTATGAAAACAAACACAGGCACTCTAAACAGATTGAGAAATCATGGAAAGTGTGGAGATAGCCTAGACAACGTACTCAATAAAGTGTTAGACAGTATCGAAGACAAAATTGAAGACCTTTCAGAAAGGGTTTCTAATGTAGAAGAAGACCTAGACACCGAAGACGAACCAATAGAGGCAGAGGATTGACTAACACTTGCTTTTTTTGTAATCGAATTTTGGAAGAGCATAATCCCAAAGAAGCTCTTTCTTGTTTTGAAAATATTGTAAAAGGTGAAAAAGAAACTTGATTGAGATTGTATCAATCCCAACAAGAATCCTGTACTTAGAATTTGTTGATCTTATTTGTAAAGGTTGTGAATATCATTTTCTTTCGTTTACTTCACATACTTTGAGAGGTTTACAATGAAATTTCTTAAAGATTATTCAAACAGTTTGAAATCAAAATGTTGTAATCATGTCTTAATTGTTTTAGAAGAAAAGAATGGTTGGATTCTTCAAAAGTGTATCAAGTGTTTTAGAATTTCAGAAGATAGGTGGTTTAATTGAAAAGACTTTGTAAAGTATGTGGTTGGGAAACATTAGTCTATCCACCAGACCATTCCAGATGTTCAGGTTGTGGGGGTTACTATTGAGTCAGACTTTAGGGTATCTTGCTTTTTCGCAAAGTAAAATCGATTTGTTCAATGAAGTTAATTATGAATTATCACAAGAAGATTTTGATGAAGCGTTACAGCTATCAGGTTATACTAAATTTGACAAAACAAAATTTTCTCAAGAACCTAATGAATTAACCAACACAGGTCGAATGTGGGCTTGTGCCTTAATGGGAATTTGGAAAACTATGATGGATAAAGATGGTTGGAAATTACCTGCTACTTTTGATAAATACAATATTTGTGGAAAGGCTGGTTACAAAACTTGTCAAGCTGATAATTATGGAAAAAGATTTGTTTATCATTGTGGTCGAATTGGTTGCGAAGTTTGTGCCAAAAGAGCTGGAGCTAGAATAGCCAAAAAGATTGAAAGAAGAATTACTTTGTATGGCTTACGTACACAGAAATTATCTAAAGGTAGGAAAAACCCACTATCAAGCCATGTAATAGAAGCAGTTGAGCCTAAATCTGAATTTTGGAACTATCCAAAAGAAAAGCAAAACAGAATTTTGAAGAGAATGAGAGTTTTAGCAGGGATTTCAGGCGGTGTTGTAATCAATCACAAGTGGCGATTCGATAAATCTGACTTATCCCCGATTTATTCCCCACATAAACACTTGATTTGTTTTGGTTGGATCAAAAAAAATGCTAGTCAATTAATCAAAGAACAGTTAGGAATTGATGTAGTTTATCACAAAGTCAAAAATGGAACTTTAAGAAATAGAGTTGATGTTTTTGCAGTTGCATTTTATCAATTAAGCCATTGTGCTGTTAATCATAGAAAGCACTCTCTTCAATGGTTTGGAAATATGGCAAATAACAAACTATCAAACAAAACACTAGAACAATACAAAGATGAAGAATACATCTTACAAGATGAAGAGATAGAGAGAAGTAAATGCTGTCCTATTTGTTCTGAAAGACTAACTCCAGCTAAAATTGATATAACTTTCCCACATTGGCGAGAAAAACTAAACTCTATTGAAGACCAAGAGAAGTTTTTTGAATTTGATTCTGGATTGTTCTTATCGGTAGATTTTGTTGAGGGCGAGAAGATACCATACTATGATGAAAATTATCAAGTGTATTACAAACAAACTCTTAGAGAAAGAAAGGAAGTTCGTGAATCTAAAAGACCTGATTTGTATGCCAAGACAACAAACAATCAATCAATACTTTGTTTTGTAAAATGACTAACAAAAAATTTGATTTTAGATTCTTTTTTCTCATCCTTTAATTTCTGTATTTTATTCTTTTTTCTCCAAACATTTATTCCAAAGATTGCTAAATATGTTAATCCTGCTATAATGATTCCTACAATTAATGACGAAATTATGTCAGGAATTAATTGGTAGTAAATAATTACTCCAGAAATCAAAATTATCCAAATGAAACCATTGAAAACGAACAGGTTTTTTTCTTTATCATCCAATTTTTTCATTTTTTCTTTCCCATTATCTTTTCAATATTTTGCTTCTATTTTAGAAAACGTATTGCATACAGAAACGGTCACGCCACGCACATTTAATGTCACATTTCATGCCATCTTCAAGGGAATGGGGTTTGGGGAAAAGGAACGTTTCCCCAAATACATAATTCTTAGTATGATGTGAAAAATTCATGGTAGAAGTATCTAAAAATCAGGTTTGTGCAAGTTGTGGTTCATCTGAATTAACTATTTGTTATTTCAAACATGAATTAGATCCCAATAAACATATGACAACTTTAACGTTTAATACAGAATTTAGAGAGGGTTGGACAAAAACTTACCACTGTTCGAAATGTAAGAATGTCCCTGTAAAATTTAATATTTTCACATGATTACTCATTACAATGATTTGACCTTCAATCGTGATAATTTAACATTTGATTTGAATTAATGATTTCTGACGTAAAATGTAAATCACCATTATCATTCCAGCACTTAACACAAGAACTGCAAGTAAACCAAAC
>JACZTB010000007.1 GCA_022573895.1 Nitrososphaerota archaeon | reverse complement strand
AGTGATGAATGGTGAGTAATGTCTAGTCTAGCATGATCAACATCCTTGAATGCAGAATGCTGCCAAACCCATGAACCCAATACTCCTCTAGCTGATGAATTTAGAATGTGTGTACTGGTATGGTTCTTTGTAATGTTGGAACGACGAGTTTCATCAACCATACAAGAAACTGTCTCTCCTTCTTTTGGAATCTCTCCATCAATCTTGTGCAAAATTACACCGCCATGTTTGTTCACATCAACCACTTTCGAGCCTGATATGGTGCCATAGTCTGGTTCTTGTCCTCCACCTCTTGCATAAAATGACGTTCTATCTAATACCACCAAATCATCAATCACTCGAAGAACCTTGGCATCAAATGACATTGGATCATCTGCATAAAATAACATCTCTGTCTCTGGAAGATCATCAATGGATAGTTGCTCTGCAGTCTTTTTCTTGTCTGATTGGTGCAGATCTGATAGTTTTGCATAAAATGACGAAGGAATTTCAGAAATTGCGTTAATCTCTTTGAGATATTCTGGAGTAACCCCATCTGATTCGTACAACGTGATTAACTCATCAACTGTAGGTGCACGCTCTCTCTGGCTCATCTTATCAGCAATCTTCTTCATATGGACTTTGGATTCAACATATCTCTGAGATTCTATCTTTAGAATAATCTTGACGTCTTGTCTCTTCTCATCTAGTTCCGGATAGGTATCTTTGAGATAGTCAATATGCATATCTACTAATTCATCAATGTCTAGCTTGAGATTCATTCTATCCATTGTTCCACTAATTCTTCTAATCATTATTCGAAGATTGTATCCACCACCAACATTGCTTGGTAGGGCACCATCAGCTATTGCAAAGATCAAAGTACGAAGATGATCAACAATAAGATACATTCCTTCAAGCGGTGTGATAATTCTATTCACTTGATCATCAGTTAGTCCCGTATCATTCACTGCATGTTTCCTTACATCTATCAAGTCATCATAAATCTCAAGGTTCTTTGAAATTGCTGTGAAATATTTTCTTAGCATTTCTGAATCTGATTCAATTCCTATCTTTTGCATGAGATGATTAGTTATTGGACCAAAACAGCAGTCATATGCAGTAGGAGTACCCATTGTAATCCACGCAAATCTCTCAAGACCTGCACCCATGTCTATAATTTTCTGGTCAAGAATGGTATGCTTGCCTAACTCCCCTTGAAATTCAGTAAATACCGCATTTCCAAGCTCCAGTCCTTTAACAAAATATTCTAGTGATGATCCAAATGAACCACCGCCCTCCCATACGTCTTCAACAAAGACAACTTCCTCTTTCTTTATTCCAAATTGCTCAGTTAGTAATCTATAGTCCAAATCAACACATTCATCTTTCCAATAACCACCTGGTTCATTTGGAATGCTGTGTTGCCCTATCATGCAAAAGCTAGAAAAGTGTCTGCCAGTTACTCCAACATTTTCTAAATCTTTGAAACGCAAACAAGTTTGTGGAACTATTAATGGATTTGCAGGAAACTCAAAGACTACTTTAGAGCCCATCACTCTTTGAAAATCAACGATTGATGCAATTGTAAAGTATAGATCATCACGCCATCTACACACAACTGGATATCTACTAACTGAGGTGTGACCGTTTTTTACAAAAAATTCTTCAACTTGCTTCCATGCTTCTGTATAATCAAATCGCTTTGCAGTTGGCGGATCTCCGATGAATGAATACGTATCATCTGCGTCCTCCGGGCAAAAGTCTCGTCCAGAATCCAGTGTCCAAAAGAATCTACCACACTTTGAGCAAGACTTTCGAACAAAGCCTTGCTCATCAAATAACTTGACCTTATAGTATTTGTCAGAATCTGATGAAAACTCCTTTAGAATCTCTCTTTTATCCAACGTTGAGCATGCTCCAATCCAATATTAAGAATTGTTGTTTAACAATATTCCTTTTTGATTTAGATATGAAAACGCATCGAGTAATTCCTCTTCTGAAATCAATCCATCAATAAGCCATTTTGAGATATTTTTTATCCATTGAGGACTATTATTAATGTCATAAAGTGAGGTAACTCGAAGAATTCTATCATCATTAGGTAATGGATTACCTCGTCCGTCTTGATTACTAGTCAAGATGTACAAACCATCAGGTCCTTGCACCACATCTCTCAGTCTTCCAAATTCTCCCCAGAACAACTTTTCCTGAGAAATTACATTATAGTCTGAATCAAAGTCAATTACGAGTAGGTGCTGTCCTCTAAGTGAAGCTACAAAATATTTTCCATTCCATTGTGGGATCTCTTCACCATAATAAAACGCAGCACCTGATGGAGCCCAAGTATCATCACCTGAATGCAATATTGGATTAGTCAAACCATCTTTTGTTTCATCACCAATTACATCAGGCCAACCATAATTTTTTCCAGGTTCTATTACATTCACTTCATCGTGTGCAGATGAACCATGTTCTGTTGCAACCAGATTTCCTGATTCATCCCAGTCAATTCCCTGTGGGTTTCTGTGTCCGATTGAATATACAGGAGAATTTTCCCATGGATTATCATCAGGTATTGTTCCATCAGAATTTATCCTGAGAATTTTACCTGAAACAGAATCTAATCTTTGTGAAAGACTAGGATTTCCTGCATCGCCAGTTGTAACATACAACTTGCCATCTGGCCCAAACTTTATTCTGCCTCCATCATGGTATGATGCCCCTGGAATATTCTCAAGTAGAATCTTGTCTTCAGTTAGAACATTGTTTGATTCTACAAATCGCACGAGTTTATTCTTAGTTGATAGAAATTCGTTGTAAGTATAGTAGATGTAGATGTAGTGATTTGATTCAAAGTCAGGATCCAGTGCTATTCCAAGCATTCCTCCCTCTCCACCTCCTACATTTAATGACATGATTTGTTTTTGTATTGAATTATCAATTACATTCAGAGTTCCTGTTCTTTCAGAAAAGAAGATCCTGCCATCTGGTGCAAAATCAATACTCCATGGAATAGAAAGATTCTCAGCTACTATCTCTACTTTTACTCCCAAGTCAGGATAAGATTCTGCAAAAGCCATACTTGTCATTCCAAAAATAATTAGAATAGAAAAAGTAACTGTGGTTTTCATACTGTTCACTTGTATTGATAAATAATACATTAAATACACTACACATTTCAGTTAACTCGTGTTTGGACAAAAACTTAGTTTAAAAGAAGGAGCTCATGTTTTTTCTACTAGAAAAAATGGCGATTATAACGACTTTATCTTTGGTGTAATAACAGGTATAGATGGCAGAAAAGTAGGAATCAATGGCGTAATAGTCAATCCTGTTGGCCTCAAAAATAAGATAGAACAAGGAAAAACAGGAGAACGATCACGAGAGATACTATTGTATCCTACCCCTGATAATGTTGTTCTAGCTTTAGTGTATAGAATTGAATACGAAAATTTTGCTGATGTAATTGATCTTGATAAAGACAAATGTGATATAATTCCTCCTCAGGTGTATCAAATGCTGGATGGCTGGATTCGAGAATCTCTATCAGAATTTCTTAACAAAGTATTGTCATTACCTCTTGGTTCAGAAAGAGATGAAGCAAAACGAGTTTTGAAATATAGAATGGAGAGTTTGGTTGATAAAAACCTGAAAAGAGCACTTTATTCCGTTTGTCGAAGTCTTAAAATCTTGAACTAGTTTTCAAATTTCAGGCATGATTTCTCCATAGTTTTATATTATGCCCTAGGAAAATCTCGATACAATGGAATATGTTTACGCTGCTTTACTTCTTCACAAGCTGAAAAAGGAAGTTAATGAGACAAACATCAGCTCAGTTGTAAAAGCATCTGGTACTGATGTTAATGAAGCTCAAGTTAAAGCACTAGTTGCAGCATTAGCCGATGTAAATATTGATGATGCAATCAAAGCCGCACCTGTAGCAGTTGCAGCAGATGCACCAGCAGCCAGTGGTGAAGCAAAGAAAGAGGAAAAACCTAAAGATACTGGTAAAACCGAAGAAGCAGCCATGGAAGGATTGTCTTCTCTGTTTGGTTAGATAACTTTTTTCAATTTTGTTCTTTATTTTTATTAATCTTAATTACCAATAATACTGTCCCTGTATTGATTGGTAGATTTCTCTTTTCCAATAGATGGATTCATCAGCATTCTTGATTATTTGGGTACAATAGCTTTTGCAGTAACTGGAGCATCAAAAGCAATTGCACACAAGGCTGATATTTTTGGAATCATTGTTTTGGCAACAGTAGTTGGAGTAGCAGGTGGAATTACCCGAGATGTAATTTTTGGTCGGTTTCCTACAGCCTTTTCAGATCCTGTCTATGTTACCATAACTGTAATTACTGGACTTGTAATGTTCTTCCTTTATTCATATTTTAAAAAACGAATGAATGTTTGGCTAATTTTTGATGCAATAGGATTGGGAGTTTTTTCAATTATAGGAGCATCAATTGCATATCAAATAGTTGGATTAGACTTTCTTCCAATGTTGTTTGGAGGAGTAATTACTGCTATTGGTGGCGGAATTCTCAGAGATGTTTTTGTCAGAGAGATTCCAATAGTTTTTGTTAAAGAAGTCTATGCAGTTGCAAGTTTAATTGGTATTGTAATCTTTTACACTATTCTTTTCTACGGCGGGAATATGCAAGTCGCATCAATCATTGGAATTATTGCAGCAACTGGAATAAGATTACTTGCAATGAAGTATAACTGGAATCTTCCTAAAGTTCGTGAAACCTAGGCTGGTGTGTAATCTTTTGCTTTTCCGGCAACTGCTCTTGCTTGAGCATCTGCTTTTTGTAACACCTGTTCTTTTGTTTCATCAGTCATAAAACCTGATTCGATAGATACAGAACGTGCAGACTGTGCTGCTTTACTGAGTATTTGTGAAATGTTCTCTGGCGTGACATAAGCTGCTTCAACAGATAGTGAAACTGCTTCTTGATGTGCTTGTGAAAATTCTGCTCTGATCTTCTCAACATCAATTATCATCTCTTCTTCAGTGTACTTGAGGCCGTCTTCTAGGGCTACATAAAGTGAAATTCCAGCCTCTATAGGCTTGATATCTAATTTTCCAAGAATTACCGCTAATTTTTCATTGATAACTTCGCCTTTTAATACCGGGGTAGTATCCTTTGCAATCCAAATTGTTCCTTGGTCAATTTTAGTTGGAATTCCTGCGTTTTTGAATTCCGTAAGCATTGGTCCTGGCGCAATTCCTGTGTTTTTTGCAGGTACTACAATATCTATACTTGCAATATCTCCTCCTCTTGCAACCATCATGATTTTATTTTTGGCTAGAATGACATTTAGCTTGAATGGTGACATGTTGGTGAACATGAACATACATTGCCCTGTAAGCTCTTCAATAATGTCTTTAATTCCTGGTACATCAATTTTCTCCAGGGCTTTTTTTACAACTTTATCCTTTATACTAACAATTTCTACGTCACCTTTGAGAATTTTTCTTAAAGGTAATATTTGTGTAGAACGCACCTTGTACATTTTGATTAGAGCTAGAACTTTGTATTTTTTTGGCAGCTCTTGTAATTGTTGATACATCTGGGCTTTTCTTTTGGGATAAGATGTTCTATTCTCATGCAAATTTCTTCTTAACCTCTTGTACTTGTTTTATTGGTTTACCCATTGTAGTTTTTACCATTATTCTCTTGATATTTCTCTCCCCGTTTGGCAATTTCTTTTCAATTGCACTAAGAACGGCGTGTGCATTAGTTGCCAAGTCTGAATCTTCCATGGATTCATCCCCAATTTTACATGATATTGATGAAGATGCTCTTGTTCTAACTTTGATTGATGATCTAAATCTTTCTAAAAATGATTCAATAGGTGCATCAAATGGAACTGGTGTTGGCATTTTTCCTCTAGGACCTAAAAGCTGACCCAAAGTTTTTCCGACAAGTGGCATGACTTTTGTGTCTGCCAAAAAGAAATCATATTTGTTAATAAATTTTCGAGATTCTCTTTTGTTGTTTGCAAATTTTTCTAATTCCTCTGTTCCAATAACTGCATCAGCGTTTGCTTTTTTTGCTTTCAGGCTCATATCTCCTGTAGCCATCACACAAACAGTTGCTGGAGAATTTGTCTTTGGGAGTTGAACCACTTCGTTGAGCGCAAATCCTTTCTTGACATCAATATCTTTGAAGTTGATGATCAACTCTATGGCTTGTGTAAATTTCCTCTGTTTAGTTTCAGCCTTGACTTTTTTAACCAACTCAGTAAGCTGGACCTCTGTAATCATTACGAACAATTTCAAAAAAGCCTACTTAAAATCGTTTAGAGATTAAAATTCCCAATTATCATTTATTTAAAAAAATTACACTTTTTCTACAAAATAACTGCAATTACAAAGGAAATTTATCTTAAAACCTACATATATTAAATCAATTTCCCAATTTTCTAATACGTTGCATAGATTCGATGAACTTGATATGAAATTACTTTTTGAATTATCCAAAGATGGTTCTATCTCTGTTCCTGTTTTATCAAAAAAACTTGAGATCAATGCTTCTGTGCTTTATAGCAGAATCAAAAGATTGCAGAAGAAAAAACTGATCAAAAAATTCACCGTAGAAATAGATGACTCTCTCTTAGGTATAGGTGTAAAAGCTACCATTGGAATCAATCGAGATCCCAAGTGTAAGGATGCAATTCACCAAAAATTCATGGAAATTTCAGAAGTTATCTCAATCTCAGAAATTACTGGTAGATTTGACATACTGATTCAAGTTTATGCCAAGAACCTTGAAGCCCTTCATACTGTGGTAATTGAAAAAATTGGAAAAATAGATGGCATTCAAAATACTGAAACCTTTGTAGAATTACAAAAAACCAATAAAGATCCAGTTTATCTAATCCAATAATTATTGGAATTTTTCATCCCACTTGCCTTCGTTGATTTCGACAGTAATCTCTTTTGGAGTCTTACCTTCTATTTTTACTCCTAATGGAATACATGTACCAACTATTGTTTTTGCAACAGATTTTAATGAAGAAGTGTAAGATTTCTCAAGTTTTGTATTTGCTACTTTGATAATTCCATCCATTGTGACATCTCCTACCCATTCAGTACCTGATGCCCCTGAACCTTTTTTGATTCCTGCTTCTTTCATAATGAGTCCTGCAGCTGAAGGAATACCAATTTCAATTTCATATTTTTTTGTATCGGTATCAACAACAACAGTTACTGGAACTTTCATTCCCTCAAAGTCTTTTGTTTTATCGTTAATTGCCTTTATGACTTCCATAATGTTGACTCCTAGAGGACCTAATGATGGGCCTAATGGTGGACCTGCAGATGCTTCTCCTCCAGTTACAAGTGCTGATACTTTTTGTTCTCCCATCTTTTATCCACTCAATACGAAAAATTTAATCCTTCCTAAGTCTCACTAGATATTTTCAGATAGTTTGCATCTACCGTTACTGGTAATTGGTATGAGGCATCTAACAAAACTACTGTTGCTTCTTCTTTATCAGCATCTATTCTGGTAACTGTTGCTTTCATTCCTTTGAACGGACCTCCTGTGATTTCTACTATGTTATCAATTGCTAATTGTGAAACTGTTGATTTCTTGATTAGATATCCCTCAATATCTTTGAATTCTAATTCTCCTCTTAATTGGCCACGAATATGTCTAATTCCCTCAACTGCCATGTATGCATCACTTGGATTGACTGCTTCAATTACAACATAGCCTTTTAGATTGTCGACCAGCAAAACTGATTGAATGTTAATTTTATTTGCATTTGCTTTAGCTTCTAATAACCTCATTACCACTTTTTCTTGTCCACCAGTGGTCCTAATTGCAAACAAATGTGATTTTATTTCTTCTGTCAATTTTATCTACCAAATGTAATTACCGAAAATACAAACTGAATAATAAACCCAATTGTCCCAACTCCTGCTATTCCAAACATTACCAATCTGAGATGTTGTGAATACTCATCTCTATCTGGTTTTTTTGTGATTTTCAAAGTATTGATCATGTTTCTCACAGTCTGCGCTGGGTGTAGATTCATTGCTGGAAATTAATAAGGTGTCCTTATATCTCTTATCTCATGGAGCTACTAGTTGCGTATCAAGATGATCCAGCGGGTCACAATATGGCAAAATTTCTTTCAAAAGAAATGATTCAAGAAAGTGATATTTTCCGTGGAAAATATTATGATTTGATAATAATCTCCACCCCTACCATTTTTGCTGATTGGTTACAAGAAAAATATGATTATGATGGATTTGTATTTCTCTCAAAACATGCTGCCGAATCAGGAGTACTAGCTCTGACTTGTCATTGTACTGGTAATTTTTCTGAAGCAAAATTTGGCGGAAATGAAAGACAAATTGCAGTTCCTCATCCACATCTCCAAAAAGCATATCTTCAAACCTTGAAAAAAAATCAGTCTCAATTTTCAGAATTCCAAATCACTATTGAGGCAACACACCACGGGCCTACCGCACTGACTAAACCATCTATATTCATAGAAATAGGTACATCTGAAAAGCAGTGGAATGACAAATCCTTGTGCAATTCAATAGCAACTTTGGTTCATCAAGTAATTACACAACCAATTAAAGAAAATCCTGTTGCAATTTGTTTTGGGGGAACTCATTATCCTTCAAAATTTACTAATGAATTACTTGAAGGAAAACATGCACTTGGAACCGTAATTCCAAAACACGCATTAGACAGTCTTGATGAAAAAATGTTTTCTCAGATTCTTACACAAAATAGAATGGCAAAAACTGCCCTTTTGGATTGGGATGGATTGGGTTCCAATAAACAAAAAGTACTTGATTTTCTTAAATCCACAGAACTTGAGGTTATCAAACTTTGAATCTTGAACAAAAGATTTACAAAAAATTACTAGAGGTTCCAAAAGGCCAAATTACAACTTATGGTGAATTGGCGAAAGCTGTTGGGTTGAAAAATGGACAGAGAATTGTAGGAAAAATAATGAACAAAAATCCTTACCCTGTGATCATTCCATGTCATAGAGTTGTAATGTCTACTGGAAAAATAGGCGGTTATGCATTTGGAGAACATATCAAAATAAGATTGCTAAATGATGAAGGTATTCAAATTAAAAATGGTAAAATTATAGATTTGGAAAATAGGGTTTATCGATTCTAGTTCTTTCTATCTACCTTGATCTCTTCCATCAAAGTTCTAAGATGTGCTTTATTTCTAACCGTATTTCCACCAACTTTTTTGTAGAGTGCCCAAAATTCTGGATTAGTCAAATCTTTTCTGTCTTTTGCAATTTTTAACAATCGTCTCAATGAACGAACTTTAGCAACGTATACTTCTTTCTTACCTACCCGTGCTCCTTTCTTACCATGTTTTGAACCTTGAGTTGTACCTCTTTTGCTTTTTTGAGCTTTCTTTCTTCGTGCTCTACCTCTAGATGTACCTGTAAATGATTTAATTCTGATTGTATTTGCTGTAATGAGACTACGAATATTTGCTCTTGTAATTGCATCTGCAATATCATCAAGATGATCAGCGTCAAACTTTATTCTATGAATCCCAACACCCGTAACTCTAGATGCTAGTCTTTTCTTAGCTTTGAGATTTACTACCACTTATACTCACTCTTGCATTAAAAATTTTGAATTTACCTTCAATTGCTTTTACAACAATTTCTTTTCTCATTCTAGTCCCAACACTATGTCCAAATCTAACACCATCTTTTTTTGGATCTAATTTTTTTAAATCATTTAAATTGTAAACTAAATTATCTGTATATCCTGAAGGATGTAATCCTTTTGCCTCTTTAGGTCCACCATATCCAACTTTAACGAGACCTGGACGACCCCTACTCTTTTGTTTTCTTTGATGATTATCAATTCCTTTTGGTTTTCTCCAGTTAGTTTCAAGTCTAACATAACGCCAACTTTCTTGTCTGACAAAATCAGGATTATGTCCTTTTATTTCCTGTCTTTTTGCAAGTTTATCTTTGTTAATTGACATTACAGTGGCTCTTGAATTTTAAGATAAATACGTTCCTAGCCAAGAGAAAATTTCAGATAAGAAAGAGATAATAAGGAAATTCAAGGCGAATCGAAATATCTCATGAACAAATCTGAGATTGATAAAATAATTTTTGGAGGTGTAATTCTCTGACTCAAATCCTAGGTGCTGCTATAACTGACAAATTCTCATCGCAATTAACTGCATTTGGAATTAATCCTTCCAAAGTTCACAGAAATCTTAGCGTAGATGAGATGGCACGTCTCGCAGTTGAAAAAAATGAAGGTGTCATAAATTCAACAGGTTCTCTTTCTGTTAATACTGGAAAATATACCGGTAGATCACCTGATGACCGCTTTATCGTATATGACGACAAAACTCGTGATATAATTGATTGGGGAAAGATCAATCATCAATTTCCAAGTGATAAATTTGAGAAACTTTTTGAAAAAATGAAGAACTTTGTTGAAAATAAGGAACTTTTTATTTTTGATGGTTTTGTAGGTGCTGATCCAGAAAATTGTTTGCCAATTAGAGTGATTAATGATCGTGTTTGGCAAAATCTATTTGGAAGAAACTTGTTTATTCGACCCACAAATGAAGAATTAGAAAATCACGAACCTGAGTTTACTATATTGTGTATTAATGACTTTGAAGCAGTTCCGAAAATCGATGGAACCCGAACCAATGTATTCATTCTTGTTGATTTAACAAGAAAAATTGTCTTGATTGGGGGTACGCAATATGCTGGAGAAATGAAAAAATCAATGTTTAGTGTAATGAACTTTATTTTGCCAGAACGTGGAATTTTCCCAATGCATTGCTCTGCAAATATTGGAGAAAAAGGAGATACTTCACTATTCTTTGGATTGTCTGGTACTGGAAAAACTAGCCTTTCTGCAGATCCTAATAGAAAACTAATTGGTGATGATGAGCATGGATGGTCTGATAATGGCACGTTTAACTTTGAAGGTGGGTGCTATGCAAAATGTATAAATCTTAACCAAGAAGCAGAACCTGAAATCTGGAATGCAATCAAACCAGGTTCAGTTTTAGAAAATGTAGTGCTTGATGATAATGTGCCAAATTATGATGATAGCAGCTTAACAGAAAATACCCGTGTCGCATATCCTTTAGATTACATTCCAGGTGCAGTATTTCCAAGTGTTGGTGGACATCCTAAAGTGATTATATTTTTGACTGCTGATGCATTAGGAGTTTTACCTCCAGTTTCTAGATTAACAAAAGAAGGAGCCATGTATCACTTTATGTCAGGTTATACCAGTAAATTGTCAGGAACTGAAAGAGGAATCAAAGAACCAAAATCCGTATTTTCTGAGTGTTTTGGGGCTCCATTTATGCCTAGACCAGCATCAGTTTATGCAAAACTACTCGGAGAGAAAATCAATCAACACAATACTGTAGTTTATCTTGTAAACACTGGTTGGTCTAGTGGTCCATATGGCATTGGAAAAAGAATCAAGATCAAATATAGCCGTGCTATGGTTACTGCAGCTCTTTCAGGCGCACTAGATATTGTAAAATATAATCATGATGATTTATTCAATCTTGATGTCCCGATTGAAGTAGATGGTGTTCCTTCTGAAATTTTAGATCCAAAAAATACTTGGGATAACAAAAATTCGTATGATTATTCCGCAAAACAATTAGCTCAGATGTTTGTCGAAAACTTTAAGAAATTTGAAAATGTCTCATCTGAAATAATTGATGCAGGTCCTAAACCTACTCAATAGATTCCTTTCTTTTAATTAATCCAATAATGCCTATTGTTATTACAATTCCTGCAATTATTGCAATCTGTTTTTCTGGAATGTCAATAATTTTTAATCTATGGACATTTTCTGGAAGTGAACTAATTTCAATTGTGTTAAATGCATTTGTTGTGTTACCTTTAACTCTAATTTTGGCATCAATCCAATATTCTACATTTTCATAGATTTCTATTGATGCCTTTATGTTTGGTGTAGCAGTTGTAGTGTCTATTTTTCCATCTTTACTATTTGTAACTGAAATTTTTGCAAAACTCCATTCTTCTGGATGATAAATATCAAAGAAAAGTTTTTGATTTTGTTGATTTACAGAAACTGAACCTTGTGTATAATGTAATAGAAACGGAATCACATATCGAGTATCATAATGATTGATAATTATTTTTCCTTCATGATCTCCAAAATTTTCTTCAGTCATGTTCATTTTAATTTGCAAAGTATTGTCTTCAAGAAGATATGAAAATTTTATGACTTCTGGTCCTTCAAATTTAACATCAAAATTATCCAAATCCCCATCAATCAATTTTAATTCAAATTGTTTTTCAGCAATTAGATTATCTGATGATACACTAACTACAAAATTTGGCGGGATAATGATTAATTTTGCACCATAAGCATTTCCTATGTCCAATCTTCCAGCACCTGCTTCATGTACCGAAAATTCTTGTCCATAGGCATCTGAAACAGGCTCAACCGTAGTTAGTAGTAGTGACTTTATTTCATGATGATGAAGTTCCGGGTTTTTTTGAAGTAATAATGCTGCTGCTCCAGAAACATGCGGCGCTGCATAACTTGTTCCACTAGTAAAATTGTATCCTCCATTGTTTTGTGTGGAATTGATATATGCACCAGGAGCGACAATATCTGGTTTTATGTAAAATGGTGATACTGGTCCTCTAGAACTAAAATGTACTACAAAATCTGGATTGTAAAATAAATGCATCCTTGCTTCATTACCATTTTTTATCGATTCTTTAATTTCAATTCCCTCTTTTCTATCAATGGATACAACTGGAATCTGTGGTCTGTATTCTGGTTCCATAAATTCATGAATCAATTCACCCAAAAAAATTCCAGATTTGTTATTGTAAACAATCATAGCTTTTGCTCCTGCATTAGCAGCATTGTTTTCCTTGACAGAAAAATACAATAATTCTCCTTCAACATCACTTCCCCTTTCAACAATTAATATTGCATCTTTAACATCAATTTCTTTCAAGTTCTCAATTTTTCCAAAACCCCCAAAAATTATTTTTCCTATAATTGGTTCTTCTAGTTTTGTAGAACCTACCATCGGAATTACTGTATATGGCTTTTCATCTACTTCTAATGTTGCAACTAAACTTGAAGTAAGATTATTGTATGTTGCACCTACTGTAACAGATCCAAAATTTCTACCTGGACTACCAATTGTTTTGAATCCTGGACCATCATTTCCAGCCGCAGTTACTACAAAAATTTCTTTTTCTAATGCATTATTTATTGCACGATCAATCTTGGTATTTGTTTTGTTTACTCCTAAACTAATATTGATAATGTCTGCTCCATCTTCAATTGCTTTCTCAATGGCTCTAATGATTAATTCTGATGATACTCCTTCCCCATCTTCTGAAACTTTGTAAGCAAGAATTTTTGCCTTGGGTGCAATTCCAACTATTTCACCATCTGCTGCAATTACTCCAGCAACTTGAGTACCGTGACCATTTGTATCCAGAGGTGGCTCATCTTCATGTATGAAATTGTATCCGCCTATTACTTTTCCATCGGGACCCCATCCAAATAGATCTGGATGATTAAAATCTACTCCTGTATCAATCACTGCAACTTTAATTCCAGTTCCGTCAATTCCATCAATTCTTAAAATTTCTGTTCCAACAAATGGAACACTATTTTGTAAATATGTCTGAATTTCATTTTCAGATAGTAGAGATTGAAACAAAATAAAACCTGCCAAAAATACTATCAATAACGAAAAAACTAAGAATTTCACAAATTTTCTATCTATTTTTACAAGTAAAAATGAATTGCTTTCTAAACCAATAAATTGAATAAATCTTCTAAAGAACTCATGGGAAAATATACACTTCCTGAAATGCCCTATGCTTATGATGCATTAGAACCTCACATTGACGCAAGAACAATGGAGATTCACCATACAAAACATCATCAAACATACACTGACAAACTAAATGCGGCTCTTGAAACATGTCCAGCTGAAATTCAAGAAAAGGATATCCTTGATATCTTGTCTGATATTAAATCAGTACCAGAGGACAAAAGGGGCGCAATTAATTTCAATGGTGGTGGCTATGATAACCACAGGTTATTTTGGAACAATATGAAATCAAATGGAGGTGGAGAGCCTGGAGGATCCATTGCTGATGCAATTAAAGATTCTTTTGGAAGCTTCTCTGACTTCAAAGAGAAATTTTCATCCACAACAGCAGTAATTCAAGGTAGTGGTTGGGGATGGTTGGTATACAATCCTTCTTCAGGAAAGGTTGAATACAAATCAATGCCAAACCAGACTAGTCCAAGAACTGAAGGATTAGTACCATTGTTAGGCTGTGATGTTTGGGAACACGCGTACTATCTCAACTATCAAAACAAAAGACCAGTCTATATCGAAGCATGGTGGAATGTAGTAAACTGGGACGAAGTACAAGATAGATTCTCAAAAGCAAAATAAAGTTCTTATCTTTATTTTTTTATCATCTATCATCTAGCTCTACCTGTGAATGAATTTATAACCATCTGAGAAAGGTTTGTTGGAAATGAGTGAAGAACAGACACAACAATTAATGCAGCAAATGCAAATGCTTGAAACATATTTTTCTGATTTATCTCAAAGAGAAGCAACTTTTCTAAATGTTTTAAGAGAGGCAACTGCTGCAATTGAATCCATGAAATCTCTTAGTCAAAAACCTGAATCAGAAACTCTTGTTCCAATTGGAATGGGGACATATGTTCCTACAAAAATTTCATCCAAAAGCAAGATCATTTTGAGTATAGGTGCAGGAGTTGCAGTGGAAAAAGACTTTGCTTCAGCTATAAACTATCTTGAAGCACATATTAAAGAAGTTGAGGTAGCTTTACAAGATAATGCTGCAAAAAAACAAGACGCAGCAATACGATTAGAACAAGGAAGAGAACAAATTAATCAATTAATGCAAACTGTATCACAATCAAAATCGGGATAAAAACATGTTTGATAAACTTCGTGATGCATTTTCTAATGCAGCGAAAAGTCTTGGTGAAAAGGAACTCAATGAAAAAGATATTGAAAATATTCTTTTTGAATTAGAAATAGCTCTTTTAGAATCTGACGTAGCTACTGAAGTAGTTGATGAAATTAAATCTGATCTAAAAGAAAAATTAATTGGTTCAAAAATTGATAAGCATCAAATTGAAAAATTTGTTAAAGATAGTTTGATTTCAAGTATCTCTGCATTATTTGATGCTGTGGAAAAAATTGATCTGTTTGAAAAAATTAATGAAAAAAAGAAAAAAGAACAACCATTCTTGATTTTATTTGTTGGAATTAATGGAACTGGAAAAACTACTTCTTTAGCTAAAATTGCATATATGTTACAACAAGCAAAATATTCTGTTGTTGTTGCAGCAGCTGATACTTTTAGAGCTGGTGCAATTGAACAATTACGAGAACATACTAATCGTCTTCATCTAAAACTTGTTGCGCAGAATTATAATTCAGATCCTGCTGCAGTTGCTAGAGATGCTGTATTGTATGCCAAATCTCACAAAACAGATTGTGTGTTAATTGATACTGCAGGAAGAATGCAAACAAGCAAAAACTTGATGGAGCAAATTGAAAAAATCAACAAAGTTGTAAATCCTGATATGACAATTTTTGTAGGTGATTCATTAGCTGGAAATGATACTGTTAACCAAGCACGTGAATTCTTTAATCGTGTAAAATTCCATGCTTCTATTTTGACAAAAAGTGATGCAGATGCAAAAGGTGGTGCAGCTTTGTCAATTGTGAAAGTTACTTCTACACCAATTCTTTATGTTGGAACTGGACAAGAATATTCTGATCTAAAACCATTTGACAAGGAAACTTTTCTAGAAACTGTTTTTGGCTCATTAGATGATGTTGATGTGATGAAACTAAAGGAACCAGAACCAACACCCGAACCAACACCAGAACCAACAACCCAACCAACAACCCAACCAACACCAGAACCAACACCAGAACCAACACCAGAATCTTCTTCTACTGATCCGTTTGAAGGAATTAGTGATGATGACATTGCAACTTATTCAGATCTATTTGATGTCCCTCCACCTGAGAATGATGACGTAGCAATCAAACTAGGAAATAAAATTCGTGAGTGGATCAAACATGATAGACCTCAACCTGATGAATCAAAAGTTGAAGAAGAAGCTGATGATGAAATTGAAGATGATAAAGAAGAATTACAAAAACAAGATAAAGAAGAAAAATTTAAAAAGAAACGAGGTATGTTTGGATTCTCTAGGAAATGAAACTCAAAACAAAAGATTTACTCACTTTAGCAGAATTAACCCCAAAGGAATTTGTAGATTTAATTGATTGTTCAATCAAACTAAAAAAAGAACACAAAAAAGGTGTAAACAAGCCTATTTTGAAAAATAAAACATTGACGATGATTTTTCAAAAACCATCTACTAGAACACGTGTAAGTTTTGAAATTGGAATGTATCAATTAGGTGGATATGCCATAAATTTATCATCAAATGACATGCAATTGTCACGTGGTGAATCTGTTGAGGACACTGCAAAAACTCTCTCACTATACACTGATTGTATAATGGCGCGTGTCTACGAACACGAATTACTAGACAAATTGTCTAAACATGCAAGCGTACCTGTAATAAATGGACTATCTGATTCTTTTCATCCTTGTCAAATTTTGGCAGATTTTATGACAATCAAAGAGAAAAAGGGAAAACTCAAAGGATTAAAGATTGCTTGGATAGGCGATGGAAATAATGTATGTAATTCTATGATTTATGGTGCTGCATTATCTGGAATTGACATGTCGATTGCAACTCCTAAAGGATTTGAACCCAACAAAACTGTTGTCAAAGAATCAAAGAGATCAACTAACATTGAATTAACTACAGACCCATTCATTGCAACTAAAAATGCAGATGTGGTTGTAACTGACACTCATTATTCAATTCATAACAGTGATCCAAAAAGAATCAAAAAATTTCTTCCAAAGTATCAAGTTAATTCTAAGTTAATGAACACTGCAAAGAAAAATGCGATCTTTATGCATTGTCTTCCTGCTAAGAGGGAACAAGAAGTAACATCATCAGTAATTGATGGCCATCAGTCTGTTATTTGGGATGAAGCAGAAAATCGTCTCCATACTCAAAAGGCATTACTTGTTGCTCTCATTAGCGCTTAACGTATATAAGAGAAGATTCAAAATCGGTTTCTATAGATGGCCTATTCAAAAATATTGAGAAGACTTAGAGAGGAAAAGACCAATTATAAAAAACGTGGAACAATGTTGATGGGCAAACGCGATTTTATTACTGTAAATATTACTAATGAAAATACTCTAGTTCAAATTCTTAAGCCTGGCATGACTGGTGATACGGTTGTTGCATCTGCACATTCTAGATATCTACTTGAAAAAGGATGGAAAGGATCTAGAAAGAGTGTACCTGCAGCATATCTTACAGGATACTTGGCTGGTAAGAAAGCACTTGGTAAAGGTGCAAATGATGCTATTCTTTATACTGGAACTAGAAGATATACACAAAGAATGGCAGCAGCTCTAAAAGGAGTCATTGATGCTGGTATTCAAGTACCAGCTGACAAAGAAACATTTCCATCTGATGATAGAATCAACGGGGAACATCTAACTGTTAAAAACGATATTCCAAAAATAAAATCTACAATTGATAGTGAGATTAAATAGAAATGAGTCAAGCAACCCAATCTAAAGGTCCACAAGGACAATCTAGAGATCCACGAGGACGAGGTCCACCTGTATACGGACGAGGTCCACCAGGAGGAATTAAAGGGACCAATGATCGTCCTAGAAGACCAAGAAGAGAACCTGTAGAAGAGGTTTGGATTCCAAAAACTGTCTTAGGAAAGAAAGTTGCATCAGGAGAAATTTCATCTCTTGAAGAAATAATTGAATCAGGATTAAGAATTCAAGAAGCAGGAATTATCAAGAAACTACTTCCAGATTTAAAAAGTGAAGTTGTTGATGTAGGAATTATTCAAAAAATGACCGCAAATGGTCAATCTACTAGATTCAGAGCAATTGTTGCAGCTGGAAATGAAAATGGTTACTTGGGAATAGGTCAAGGAAAATCTAAACAGATGAGAATTGCTATCGAGAAAGCAACAAGTCAAGCTTTTCTGAATGTCAGTCCAATCAAATTAGGATGTGGTAGTTGGGAATGTAGATGTGATCAAAAACATTCTGTCCCATTCAAGGTTAGAGGAAAGGGCGGAAGTGTTAGGATTGAAATTATTCCAGCACCTCGTGGATTAGGTCTTGTTGCTGGCGGTAAAATTAAACGATTATTGGAATTAGCAGGCCTTAAAGATGCATGGACTACTGCAAAAGGCTCTACTCCTACAATGAATTCAACTTCAAAAGCCATATTGGATTGTCTTAGACAAACATTTAGTCAGGGTTGATGAAAAATGGTAAATGCATATCTTGTTGTTAGAATTAAAGGTCAAGCCGATTGTCCATATTGGGCAACAACCACTATGACTTTGTTAAAATTAGATAAAAAATATCGTGCAACAATTTTGCCTGCTAAAGATAACACTTTGGGAATGTTAAAAAAAGTACAGCACTATGTATCTTGGGTTGAACTTGACACTGCTTTAGCAAAAGAACTGATTGAGAAGAAAGCAAGAAAATCTGGTTATAAAAAAATTACTGCTGATGATCTAAAAAAACTTGGTTTTGCAAGTTCTGATGAATTGGCCATAGCTTTGGCTGAAGGCAAAGCTACTTTATCTAAATTAAAACCTCTAAAACCATGGTTTGCTTTAGCCCCTCCAAGACATGGATTCAAGAGAAGCACTAAGAAACTATATGGACAGAAAGGTGTTCTCGGACAAAACAAAGAACTTGGTGATTTAGTTAGGAATATGATATAACATGGCAACAAGATTAAAAAAGACTAGAAGACTTAGAGGCGGACGACATATGGGATGGGGACAAGTAGCTCAACATCGTTCAAGTGGTCATAGGGGTGGTTTTGGAGTTAGCGGTATGATGAAACATCACTTCAGTTCTATGTTAAAATACGATCCAGATCATTTTGGCCATGATTCAACTAAACCACCTCACCCAAATATTACAAAGAAATGGACTAGTGTCAGAGATCTAGATGACTTGTTCGCTAAATTCGGTAAAGAAGAAGGAGGAAAGAAAATCGTAGACCTACAAAGTGCTGGATACGAAAAGCTCCTTGGTGGCGGAAAACTAACTAACGCATATTCCGTCAAAGTACAACAATTTACAGCATCTGCAGAAGAGAAATTAAAAGCCGTTGGGGGAGAAGTGTTATCTAAGAATGGCTGAAGGTAGCATAACCAATTTTGTCAGAAAAACCGTTTCTAAAGTAGAACCGTATCTTCCTCAAGTACCAAAACCAAAAAAGAAGGTTTCTCTTCAAAAAAAATTGTTATGGTGTGGAGTCATATTACTAATCTATATGATAATGGGTCAAACCCCATTATTTGGAGTCACAACACCCGAGTTTGACTTTCTAGCATTTGCTAGAGTTATTTTTGCATCACAACAAGGCACACTAGTTGAATTAGGAATTGGACCGATAGTTACAGCTGGACTCTTGATGCAATTATTGAGAGGTTCAGAAATTCTCAAATTTGATTTCAAAAAACCAGAAGAAAGAGGAATATTTCAAACAGCTACTAAATTGGTTACATACATTGTAATCGTAGCTGAATCTATTGTTTATGCTATAGCAGTTTATGGTCCTGGAGTTGCTGAGCCATACATTATGTATGTGTTGATTGGTCAGCTGATGGCAGCGTCGATAATTATTATGTTCTTAGACGAATTAATCCAAAAGGGTTGGGGTCTTGGCAGTGGAATCAGTTTATTCATTATGGCCGGTGTTGCCCAACAGATTCTTTGGAGTCTGTTTAGCCCGTTGCCTGCGGGTGATGGAGGAATGATTGGCATCATTCCATACATAGGCCAATCTATCATGAATGGTGATGTTTCAAACATTTTGTTCCGTGCAAATCAACTCCCGAGTATCTTTGGACTGTGTCTTACTGCAGGAATATTGTTAATACTTGTATTTACACAGGGCATGAAAATTGAAATTCCAATTGTCTCTACAAAATACAGAGGCTTCTCTGCTGTTTATCCTATAAAATTGATGTATGTCTCTAACATTCCAGTAATCTTAGCATCTGCACTTACTGCAAACGCTGTTTTCATGTTCCAAATGCTGTGGTCAAATATGAACCCGCGTAACAATAATTTCTTTATGAATTTTATAGCGCAGTTTGATCCAACAAGCCCTAATACTCCTATAGGTGGAATAATCTATTACATCACTCCTCCACGAGGTTTAGATGTTGCAGCTTTAGATCCTATGCGTGCAGTAGGATATATTCTATTTATGATTGGAATTGTTGTTGTATTCGGAAAATTATGGGTAGAGCTTGGAGGCTTGTCTCCAAAGAGTGCAGCTCAGAATTTACTTGATGCAGATGTTCAAATTCCTGGATTTAGAAGATCCAACAAACCAGTTGAAGCATTACTAAACAAGTACATTCCATCAGTTACCCTTCTTGGTTCCATGATTTTAGGTCTCTTGGCGGGAGTGTCTGATGTTCTTGGTGTATTTGGCTCTGGAATTGGAATTTTACTTATGGTAGATATTCTCATAAACTATTATACACAGTTGGTTAGAGAACGAGTTGAAGTCGTTATGCCGCGTTTGGGTGCTTTACTTGGTAGAAAATAAGAAAATTGTGATGGTAGGAATACCAGGTGTAGGAAAAACCACTCTATTATCCAAAATGGTCGAAATCATAAAAAAACGTCATAAAAGTGTCCTTGTGATCAGTTTTGGAACTTTAATGTTTGAAATTGCCCAGAAAAATGGTCTTAAAGATAGAGATGAACTTAAAAAATTGCCAGTAACTAAGCAACAAGAACTTCAAAGACTAGTTGCAGAAAGAATAGCTGCACAAACTGAACAAATTATAATTATTGACACTCATACATTTATCAATTCTCCAGGAGGCTATTATCCCGGCTTGCCAGAAAATGTTTTAAAAATTATCAAACCAACAAACTTTGTTTCTGTTACGGCAAAGCCAGAAGAAATCTACAATAGAAGAATGAAAGATGATTCCAGAAATAGAGACAAAATCACTATTGCTAACATTAAAAAAGAATTAGATATTCAATCAGGCATGATTTCCGCGTGTTCAATAATTACTGGTTCTCCAGTTAAACACGTTCTTAATCGTGAAGGAAAGATTGATGAAACAACAGACAAAATAATTAATGCAATAGGAGTATAAAAAATGGATTTTAACTTTATTCTACTTTTCATTCATGATTCCCTTGGTCAAGAAGGTAGAATGATGTTAGGAAGTGATGATCCAATAATCCAAGGATTGATTCTTTCAATGTTTGTGGTATCTGGATTTGGAATTGTGCTTAATCTATTCAACGCTGGAGTTAGAAAGAAGATGGTTGATCAAACAAAGCTAAAACGCATTATGAAGGAAACACGTGCATTTCAAAAAGAAAGAATGAAAGCCATGCGAGCTAAAGATCAAGCAAAAATATCTGAACTAAACAAAAAATCTTCATACATGAACAAAATGTCAATGGAAATGATGCAGATGAATATGAAACCTATGATGATTACTTTTGTACCTTTAATCTTAATATTTTATCTTGTATTGCCACAACTATTCTCTTATACTGTAGCTATGTCTCCAATTCCACTAAATGTAATTCCAGGAGATTTCTTTACATTAACATGTACTGCAGTACAAGCAGCAGATCCAGAACATATTTGTTTTGGCAAAGAAAATGCATTGTATCTTTGGGCGTGGTATTTCCTCTCCTCTATTGCTTTTAGTGGAATGATTATGAGACTAACAAAAACAACAATGGGTACTTGACAAAATCCATTGTTATTTCTGGTCCTCCAGCAGTAGGCAAAACAACTGTTGCTAAAGGTTTAGCAGAAGAATTTCAATTACAATATCTTAGCGGAGGAGATGTACTAAAGGAAATGGCCAAAGAACAAGGTTTTGATTCTGATGGCGATGATTGGTGGGATACAGATGATGGAATGAAGTTTCTCAACCAACGTGAGCAAAATACTGAATTTGACAAAAAACTAGATAAAAAATTAACTGGACTCTTCAATCAGGGTGGAATGGTAATCACAAGTTATACTTTACCGTGGTTAATCAAAGATGGCATCAAAATTTGGTTAGCGGGTTCTCATACAAGTAGCACTAAGAGAATGCAATCTAGAGACAATATGACCCCTGAAGAGGCTTATGAAATTACAAAAGAACGATTCGATAAGAATAAAGCATTGTACAAAAAATTATACAACTTTGATTTTGGTGATGATACATCTGTATTTGATTTAGTAATTAATACAGATAATCTTACAGCTCAGCAAGTAATAGATATCGCAAAAGAAACCGTGAGAAAATTACTATGACCCTTAAACAACTTGAAAATCTAATTGAAATTGATCAGGATATCACAGATAATGCTTATGGAACATATTATGATAAAAGAACAATTGAACAATTACTAAATTATGGAATTATTTTATTGGACAAACCCCCAGGTCCTACAAGTCATGAAACTGTGGCTTGGACCAAACGCATTTTAAAACTACCAAAGATTGGTCACAGTGGAACACTTGATCCTCAAGTTTCAGGAGTTTTACCTTTAGGACTTGGTGAAGCTACCAAGGCATTGGGAGTTTTACTTTATGGTCCAAAAGAATACCACGCATTAGGACGAGTTCATTCCCTTCCCTCTAAAGAAAAACTTGATGAAACAATTGATTTGTTTAGAGGAGAAATTTTTCAAAAACCCCCCCAACGTTCAGCTGTTGTAAGACAAACTAGAACAAGAACTATCTATGAATTTGAAGTGTTAGAACAAAAAGAACGATTACTCTTAACCAGAATTTTGTGCGAATCTGGAACCTATATTAGAAAATTATACTATGATTTAGGAGAAATTCTTGGACCTGGTGCTACAATGATTGAGCTTAGACGAACACGAGTAAATCAATTTCGTGAGACTGATGGTTTAGTAACTCTTCACGAGCTTGCAAATGCATTTGCATTTTGGGAAGAGAAAAAAGATGATAGCAAATTAATGAAAATGATCAAGCCTGTTGAATATGCATTAAGTGAGTTAAAGTCAGTAGTAATTCGCGATTCTGCAGTAGATGCAATGTGTCACGGTGCACAACTGGCAATCCCTGGCATTTTACAAATTTCCCCAAATCTCAAAAAAGGAGATATTGTTGCAATTTATACACAAAAAGGAGAGGCTGTCGCTTTAGCAGAGTCAACAATGTCTGAAGAAGAGATTCGTGATGCTACTAAGGGATATGCATTTGAAACAAGGAGAATCATTATGGCTCCAAACACATATCCAAAAAAATGGAGAAGAAAACCAACTTCTCCAAAGGATTAAAAAATCAAGAAATTATTTTAAAAGAATTGTTACCAAAAAGTCTTGTAATCTTTATTGGCATTGGTTTGATTTCTGGACTTGCATTTGGTGTTTATCTGTTTGATATAAAAAATACAAACCAACTAGTTTTTGTTGAAGGACCTTCAATTTCCGTAGTCACTGAAAAATTTGATTTTAAAAAAGGTGAAGAGATACAAATTCGAATTGTAAATTCTGGAACTATTCCATTGATTTTTTCTGATGCTTCATATGGTCTTAGAATTACTGGACTATCTGGAATATTGATGTATTCACCAGTTGCCGCACAAATGATCTCTCATCTAGAACCGGGCGGAGAAATAAAATTTTCATGGGATCAAATAAAAAATGACGGTAATGTCATCTTGGAGGGTATTTACAAAATATCTACAAAAGGAATAGACAAACAAGGAAATCAGGTGGAGAGATCAATCACCGTTACAATTTGGAAATAGTTTTTCAATTTCCAAGTAACACAATATATAATCAAATCTTACCGAATAATTTTGTCGTGAGACTTGTGCCGGGGTCGCCTAGCTTGGTAGGGCGCGCGCCTGGAAATAATTTACCATAAAGCGCGTTCTCGCAAGGGAACGGGAGTTCAAATCTCCCTCCCGGCGCCATTTCAAAATCAATTAATGACAAGAATCCTTTCATTCATCATTGAAGGAATATGATATTGCTATAATTGGTGCAGGAATTTTAGGCACAACTATTTCATATTGGTTATCTACACTTTATGATCTTAAGATCTGTGTAATTGAAAAAGAAAATGATGTTGCAAAGCATACCAGTAGTAGAAATACAGGTGTGGTTCATTCTCCATTTTACCTAGATCCTAAAAAAAGAAAAACATCTGCAGTTTCATCATTAGTTTCTCATGATTTATGGGAAGTTTTTGCAAAGAAAAAATCTCTGCCGTGGTTTGAAGTTGGAACAATTGAAGTAGCCTTAGATGAACAACAACATAAAACTTTGGAGAAATACATGAAGTGGTCTGCAAAAAATGGAATTCCTGATAATCAAGTTGAATTACTTGATTCAAAGGATCTACTAAAAAAGGAATCAAATTTGCATGCATATTCTGGCCTTTATTGCTCAAGAGATGTTTCTACAGATTATGGAATTTTTACCAAAGAGTTACAAAAAGTATCTGAAAAAAATGGAACAAAATTTTTGTTTAATAAACAAGTACTAGATTCTAACGATCACTCAAACGTACAACTTACTTTCTCTGATAATTCTAATTTAACTGCAAAATTTATGATAAATTGTTCTGGTGGCAACTCTCTAGATATTGCTAAAAAATGTAATCTTGCAAAAGAATACGATGATCTTCATTTTAGAGGAGAATATTGGATATCTGATCAACAATGTGCAGATTTAGTTAAAACAAATATTTACACTGTAGCAAGATTTTCTGAATTCCCATTTTTAGATCCTCATTGGATTAAAAGATCTAATGGAACAACTGAGATTGGACCAAATGCAGTGCCTGTGCTAACTCCTGAAACTTATGAAGGATATACAGGTGAATTAAATGAAGCAGTTTCTAAAATTCGTGAAATATTTGGAGGAAACGTTAAGCGTCTTCTTACAAACCGTAGTTTTCTATCAATGCTTTCTAAAGAATTTCTTAGTTCTGTTTCCAAAACTGCAATGGTTCATCGCGTCCAACAATTTATTCCAAAAGTTCAACCTGAATATTTCACCAAGCGCGGCACAGCCGGAATAAGAACACCTGTTATTTCTACCAAAGGGGAATTTGTTAAAGATATTTTGGAGCTTGTCGGCGAAAACTCATTCCATATTGTTAATTATAATTCTCCAGGAGCTACTGGCGCTCCCGCATACTCTGCATATATTATAAAAAAATTACAAGACAAAGGATTCTTAGATTATTCTCAAAAACCAAAAGATTCTTTTTGGAATTTTGAAGAAATTATCAGTCTTTTCTAATTTTCAAATCTGAATCTCTTCTAATCAAGCTTAATATCCTATAACAATTGAAATCCGATTATGCTTCCTGATAGGTGTTCCGTATTGCAAGAGGGAAAACAATGTGTTAATCCACCTGAATTTGTTGTATCAATTATTGACGGGAAAGACGAATACATGGTAGGAGTGACCTGTGAAAAACATAAACAAATTGTTTCTGGCAAAATCGAAATTCTTCAAAATGACGGAAAAATTCATAATGGTAAAATTAACTTTTCGTCTCTCAAAGTAGTAGGAACTGACTGTATTCATGCAGATGTAGATGATTTTGTTCAAATTGATATAAAATAATACTAAAAATTGAAATAATTTTAATTTTAAGGATACTTGTTGCTTTTAGAGTTATTATCTGATATAGTCAAAATTGATGATATCCTGCTTATCATTAGAAATGACGGTGCAGTTAGTGAGGTTAGAAGCAATTCTCTTAGTATTAGACAAAAAGAAAAATGGATTACTATTGGTGATAATGATGGTCCTGCACACATGCATATTAATTCAGAATTGATAAAATCCGCAGAATTTGTACAGGAAAAAAAGCCAGAACGTACTAGTTTTAGTGTAAGATTCTTTAACAAAGATGGGGAGCGTGTTTTAGCGGCATTTTTTACAAAAATGTACGACGAGTCTAAAACACTAATTTCTGAAAGAAAAAAAGTCTATGACGAACTAAACCAAAAATATTCTTCTAAAATTAATTTTTAAAAAAAACCTTGTCTGAAAAAGACAAGGAGAAAAAATATTATTGTTCAGATTCTTTTTCCTTTTTCGCTTTTTCAGATTGTAATTTAGCTAATTCTAATTCTTCGTTTGTATGTTTGAATTTTTTCAATCTGATACTATTTTAAAATTTAGATATAAAAACTGCACATTTTTTTGATTCCAATCTAAGCGTGAAAATCAATACCCAACTGAGTAGATCGGTTTTTTTCCATTCATTCCAAGATTAAGATTTTTCATAGTAATTTCTGCCATTTTAGTTCTAGTCTCTTTTGACGAACTTCCTATATGTGGTGCAAGTACAACATTTTGTAATTTTATAAATGGATGTTTTTTACTAATCGGTTCTGTTTCAAAGACATCCAGTCCTGCACCTGCAATCATTTTTTTCTTTAATGCCGTTACAAGATCTTTTTCATTAACTATCTTACCTCTTGATGTATTAATCACAAATGCTGATTTTTTCATTTTTCTAAAAATTTTCAGATCAAACATATGATCTGTTTCTTTTGTGTGTGGCACATGAATTGAAATGATGTCGCTTTGAGTGATTAGTTTTTCAAATGAGACATATTTTACTCCCAATATTTTTTCTCTAGTCTCAGAAACACGTTTCCTGTTATGATATATTAATTTCATATCGAATGCCTTTGCCCTTTTGGCAAGAGTTCTCCCTATTCTACCTAGACCTAAAATACCAAGAGTTTTACCTTGAAGATCTAATCCTACATAATCGTATGCTCCGTAGATTACTTTCCATTTCCCATCTCGAATAATTCTGTCTCCCTCTGATACTCTTCTTAATATGTCCAGTAATAATGAGAATGTAAGATCTGCAGTTGCATCTGTAAGTACTTCAGGAGTATACCCAACACGAATTTTCTTTTTTTTAGCGTATTTAGTATCTATATGATCAAAACCAACGCTATAGGTACTAATCACTTTGAGATTCTTAGCCAAGTCTATTACTTGCTTATTGATTTTATCATATGGAAAACAGATCAGTCCATCTATCTCTTTAATTTTTGATCGTAGCTTAGTTTGAGGGATGGGAATTTTTCCAGAATGAACTTCTATCTGATATCTTTTTTTTAATTCCTTTAATGCAAAATCATGTAGTGTTCTTGTTAGAAACACTTTCTTTTTCATTAATTCCAAATTCATACCAAACCATTTATACGATTTCCTTGTAAATTCTGTATGTCTTCTGATGTTAAAGAAGAAGAGTTTGCTATTTGTGTAGAATGTGGAAATTCTATTGAAAAGTGTGTTTGTGTCTGTCCTTATTGTGGTGAACGTGATAAATGTGAATGTGCATTGTTTGATGCAGCAACTGGCGGTTGATTAAATTGATAAAACAGATTATTTTCATTCCAAACAAAGGTGGCCTTTTATGAGTTCAGTTGATTTTACTTGGCTAATTGGAGGTCCTCAAGGAAGTGGCGTTGAATCTGGAGCAAATATCTTCTCCAAAGTTTGTGCAGAAATGGGATATCAAATATTTGGTAAAAGAGAATTTTATTCAAATATCAAAGGTGAACACAGTTACTTTACAGTAAGAGTATCTGATCAGAAAATTCGTTCTAATGTTAATGATGTAACATTAATGGCATCATTTGATGCTGAAACCATTTTTCGTCATTTTGAAGAGGTTTTACCTAGTGGTGGAATCATCTATGATTCTGAATTAGAAGATGTTGATACCGAAGGAGTTCGTTCACTTGATTCTACATTCAAAGAAAGATTACACAAATATCTAGAATCAAAAAATAAACCATTTACTATAGGTGGAGTTCTTGAGCTTGTAAAAGAGAAAGGTGTCAATCTTTATCCTGTCTCTTTTAAGAAAATTCTAGAAAATCTTGCTCAAGAGACTGATAATCCAAAACTACGTAGTCTAATCAGAATGTATAATGTAATTGGTGTCTCATTATCTTTGGGATTAATCAAGATGCCTTCTGATTCTTTATTTCATTCAATTGATACAATATTTTCAAAAAAACCTCAAATTGCAGAAATAAACAAACAAGCAGCAAAATACTCTTACAATTATGCTTCTAAATTTGAAAACTTTGATCATACTTTAACTGGAACTATAAAACAACCTCACACAATTCTTGTTCAAGGCCATTATGGAACTTCAATTGGAAAAATGGTTTCTGGATGTAGATTTCAATCATATTATCCAATCACTCCAGCTTCTGATGAAAGTGACTACTTGGAATCACATCAAATCTTACAAGTTCAAAATAACAGACCTGGTTCTACAGCTGTAATTCAAACTGAAGATGAAATTTCTGCAATGGGAATGATGATTGGTGCTTCATTAACAGGCACACGTTCCTCAACATCAACTTCTGGTCCAGGTTTTGCATTAATGACTGAGGCAATTGGGTGGGCTGGAATTAATGAAGTCCCTATTGTGATTACTTTGTATCAAAGAAGTGGACCATCAACAGGTCTTCCAACAAGACATGGACAAGATGATCTTCTTTTTGCAATTCATGCAGGTGCTGGCGACTTTCCAAAGATTGTATATGCTTCAGGAGATATTGAAGAAAGTTTCTATGATACAGGAAGATGTTTCAACTATGCAGATGTTTTTCAAATCCCTGTTATTCATATGATGGATAAATTCCTGTCAAGTTCTGTTGTTACATGCAAAAGATTTGATCCAAACAAGATTACAATTGATAGAGGTAAACTACTAGACAAAGTTGAGGGTGAATACAAACGATTTGCCTTTACTGATGATGGTATTTCCCCTAGATCTAGACTTGGATTAGATAACGGTATTTTTTGGAATACAGGAGATGAATCTGATGAATATGGTCATATCTCTGAAGATCCTGTAGAACGAATTAAGATGATGGACAAAAGAATGTCTAGACTAGATTTGGCATTAAAAAGAATTCCTGATGAGGAACAAGTAATTTCTTTTGGTGTACATAAACATACTATAATTTCTTGGGGTTCGACCAAAGGCCCTATCTTGGATGCTATCTCTATGCTAAAGAAAGAAGGAATTGATATAGGATTTATTCAAATTAAACTAATTCATCCTTTTCCAACTGATCTTGTCAAATCCCTTCTCCAGGATACAGAAATAATAATCGACATTGAAGCAAATCATTCAGGGCAATTAGGCCAAGTCTTTAAACAAAATGTCCTAAGAGATATTAATTATTCTATACTAAAATATTCAGGACGGGGAATGACTAGCACAGAAATTTATGATTCACTAAAGAAAATTGTTGAAAACAAAGCTGACAAGAGGGAGGTTTTAAGTCATGGCGCTTAAACTTGCTGACTACAAAACTGATGTACATAATGACTGGTGTCCTGGCTGTGGGGATTTTGGAATAGTAAATGCATTACAGATGGCATTAGCAGAAATGGGAATAGAACGAGACAAGGCAACAATTTTTTCGGGAATTGGTTGTTCTGGAAAAACTTCTCACTTTATCAACACATACGGAATTCATACTTTGCACGGTCGAGTTCTTACTTTTGCTCAAGGTGGAAAACTTGCAAATCCTGAGATGACCGTAGTTGCAGTTGGTGGAGATGGTGATGGACTAGGAATAGGAGCTGGTCATTTTGTTGCAGCTGGAAGACGAAATGTTGACATGACTTACATAATTTTTGATAATGGTGTTTATGGGTTAACAAAGGGCCAAGCATCTCCTACTCTAAAACTTGGAGAACAAACAAAATCATTGCCTTCCCCAAATACAAATTTTGATGTCAACCCAATTGGTTTGGCTGTAGCAAGTGGTTTTACATTTGTTGCTCGAGGTTACTCTTATGATGTCCGACATCTTAAAGATTTGATAATCAAAGCTGTGAAACACAAAGGTCTAGCATTTCTTGATGTTTTACAACCATGTCCTACTTACAATGATATCAATACGAGAGATTGGTATGCTGGTGTAGATTTGGCCCAAGAATCAATGGAAAGACATTCAAGAATTTACAAACTTGAGGATACTAAATTTGATCCTTTTGTGCATTATGATGACGCAGTTGAAGTTAATGAAAAACTATCACAAGCCTTGATAAAATCTTTAGAGTGGGGAACTAAGATACCCATAGGCATATTTTATCAAAACGAACTCATTTCGTCATATGATGTTCGTCTGAAAGATCAAATTCCAAATTACCTTGAAAACCCTCCTGCCAAGCAAAAGATTTCAGAAAACGGGTTACCTATAACAGATGTTTCAAAAATTCTTGATTCTTTAGAAGTTTAGAGCTAGGTACCTAACAAGTTAAAGACTAGTTTGTAGATAATTGTGCTATTGAACATTATTGACGCAAATAAAATATTTCGAAGATCAATTATCAAGGGTTTCTTTCAACCCGAATTAATCAATCTAGATTTCAAAAAATCACCTATAAAACATCCTTCTATAAATGATGACGGTTTAATGCAGTCCGATTTACTTCATGTGTTTTTTGATGTAGAAACTGGTTCTGATTATCCTGATGGAGATGAGTGGTTTATTGTAGATATGTTATTTCCATATGATACACAACTACCTGATAATTTGAAAGGAACAGATTATTTTACAACTATCTTAGTTGATGAAAACAAAACATATTGGCATCATCGTGAACTTATTCGTTACAAGTATGGAAAATCAAAGAGATTAGCTGCTGCTTTGGAATTTATAGAATCAAAATACAAAGAACTCCACAAATTATTAGAACCGTTACAAAAAGATCTCAAGTAATTTGTTTCCAGGAATCTTCTTTGAAAGCATATTTCTTATTTTCAGATGATGCTGTGTCGAGTCGCCACCTAATTGATTTTGAATCATACTTGTACATAATTTCTAAAATTCCTAATGGTAGTTTTTTAGGATCCAGATGATACGGCAATAACTCTAAAACAAAATCAATTTTCTCCACAGCATTATTGAACCATTGTCTGTCTGCAGCATCAATAATAAAAATAATTCTTGGATTTCCAGAAAAGTTGATTTTAATTTTTATAGCATTACCACTACCTCTCCTTCGCTTCATCTCTTTGATAATTGATTTGACTTTTTCCCAGCGTCTGAAATCAAACCATTGGAAAAATGCTTCATTAAATGTAAGAGGAATTTCAATTTCTAAGAAACTCACAAAATCCTTATCGTCTGGTTCAATTTCATCTTGAATGACAGTAAAGTGAGAGTTTAGAAATCCATACAGGACTTCAATTTCCCATGGTGAAATTCCGTAATACCGTAATGTTGTTTTTAAATTTTCTGGCAACAATCTAAAATCCTAAAAATTGTAATTAAATCTTCAAACCCAGTGAAATTGGGTCAAATTCACCTTAAAATTAAAATTATATGGCATGAATTAATCATTTCATAGATGAAGAAAGAATTTGTAGTCAAAAGTATTGATTCAGCACCTGATGGGGCACCATATGTACTAGTCTCATTGTCCTCAATTAAAGACCTTAAAGAAGCATCTCAAAACCCACAACCTTCTCTTGGAAGCCCCAAGGTCATGGGATTTACAAACATGAACGACATGATGAAGGATCTAAACAAGATGATTTCTGGTGGCATGGGGGGCGGTATGGGAATGCAAGGAAGTATTACTCAATTAAAACTTGAAATGCACGAATACAAAGACATGGGTCTTTCAGTTGGAGATAAGGTATTTTTAGAATTAACCAAGGCTGAAACTCTGGGAGTTTAAACTACCAGATTGTGTTGAAGTACTTCCAACCATAAAAAGCAGCAACTGTTCCAATTACAAATAACATTGGTTTCCATGCAAATACTGGAATGCTTGGAGTTTCAAGTTTAACTTTATAGTTATCTAAAATTACATGAACATTTTTCTTTATTTTGTCGTACCAAATGTCATACTCTACATGATATTTTTTTAGAATCTCTTCTACTTCATAAACAACTGGAGTTCTCTGAGAGAATAGATGTTGAAGATAGTCTCTTGAAACCTCTACTTCTGCATGAATTCCAATTAATCCTTTTTTGAGATCAACCATTCTAATGTGCATCTCCCATGGTTTTTTTAACTTTAGATTAAGTCCATTTCCAATTTGTTCTGGTTGTTTGTGCTCAAATTTTACTTTGGTGAATCCTTCTTCTGTAAAAATTTTCATCAATTCTTCAAAACTCTTCTTTACCACAATGTGAAGTTGCTCAACTCCATCTTTACTATCAACATTAATCTTGTGTTTTAATCCATCAAGAAATGAAATTGTCTTAGGATATGTAGTAAGGTATTCCATTATTCAGTACATCAAAATACCTCTATTTAAAACAGAATAAACTAGAATTCTAGATCTTTACAGGGTTTGATAATCCTCTAACGTAAACACATTGATCCGGAGATATTGCCATCTCTGAATGGCTTATTTTTCTATCCGTAAGTTTTGCACCTGAATTTCTAACTATGGCAAATGGTTTTGACTCCGCACCTTCACCCATCTTGTGATTTGCAATTGTTGCAAGATTATCAACTACTGCCTGAAATGTTACTTTTAATGGATTGCCGTCAAGATCTTTTTTTGCCCTCATATCTAAAACTGGTTCAATCCCAGCACATGCAATTGCAACTCCTGATGTTCCAATTCTTCCTGGCATTAGTCTACTATCTACTAGAATTATTCCTACATGAATGAATAATTTCAAGAAAATTTTTCTGTGAATCTGCTCTGCAATAAGAAATGGATTTGTTGGATATAGAATTACTCTTCCTTTTTTTGCATTAGATTTGTCAATCCCCGCATTTGGTGCCATTATACTATCTGCTGACGTAATTACAAATCCACTGATGCCACCAAAAATTTTATCAGACTCTCTGATTATAATTTCAGCAATTTCAGGTTTTAACTGAAACTTTTTTGAAATTTCTGAACCTTCATCTGAGATTCTAATTTTTTGTAGTTCAATAATTCTTCCCTGAGAATTTGAGATATATTTTGTTGAAATTACTAAAACATCTCCATCTTGCAATTTTGTATTGTTTTTTTCTAATGTTTCAAATAAGACCTTAAAAACATCAAATTTTTCTTCCATTCTCTCTGCTAAAAGTGGTAAAACAGTTAGTTGCATAATATTCTAAGCACTCCTTTTCTTTTTTATTGTTCTGAAAAGCTTTTAATCTGTAGAACAAGCTTTTGTGTTTATGAATATTGTTGAGAAGATTCTTGCACGTGCATCTGGAAAACCACAAGTTTCTCCTGATGATGTTGTTTTTGCTAATGTTGACAAAGTAATGATTCATGATGTCTCAGGACCCGGCGTCATCAAGGTCTTTGAGAAACTACAAAATCAAGGAATTTCAGTTGATAAATTATGGGATCCTGCAAAAGTTTGGGTAGCTGAAGATCACTTTGTTCCTTCTGCAGAAAAAGTTTCAGCAGAAAACATTGTAAAATTATCAAACTTTACAAAAAAATATGGAATTGAAAAACACTTCAAATATGGTATGGGACAATACGGTATTTGTCATACATTGTCTCATGAAGAAGCTTTGGTAATGCCCGGCGATGTTTATGTTGGTGGGGATTCTCACACTAACACAACTGGTGCTTTAGGTGCATTTGCTTGTGGATTAGGACATACTGATATTGCTTATGTCTTATTGAACGGAAGGATTTGGTTTAAGGTTCCAGAAACTTATTACTTTAAGATAAATGGAAAATTACCAGATCACGTAATGGCCAAAGATTTGATTCTAAAAATAATTGGGGATATAGGAACTGATGGTGGCGCATATAGAACCATGCAGTTTGGTGGAAGTGGAGTTGATGAAATGTCGGTACAAAGTAGACTAACACTATGTAATATGACCACCGAAGCAGGCGCAAAGAATGGAATTGTAGAACCAGATCAAAAAGTGATTGATTATCTTACTAGTAGAGGCGCCACAAATGTAAATTCGGTACATGGTGACGATGATGCAGAATACGCCAAAGTATTTGAATATGAAAGTTCAGAGATGGAACCTATTGTTGCAAAACCATTTTCTCCTGATAATATTTCAGTTGTAAGAGAAGCTCCCTCTGTTGAATTGGATAAATCATACATTGGATCTTGTACCGGTGCAAAATACGAAGATTTAGTAGCAGTAGCAAAAATTCTCAAAGGAAGAAAAGTAAAGATTAGAACTGAAATTTTACCTGCAGCAATTTCAATTTATCAACGTGCAATGGAAAATGGCCTTTTGAAAATTTTCTTGGACGCTGGTGCAACAATTGGACCTCCAACCTGTGGAGCGTGTTGTGGTGCGCATATGGGCGTCTTGGCAAAAGATGAAATCTGTATAAGTACTACAAATCGAAACTTCCCTGGCAGAATGGGTCATATCGAATCACAAACATATCTTGCTTCTCCACTAGTCGCAGCAGCCTCAGCAGTTACTGGAAAAATTACTGATCCGAGGGATTTGAAATGAAAGGTAATATCATAAAATACGCACAAGATAATATTGATACTGACGTAATTATTCCAGGTCAATATCTGAAAATACATGATTATGCTGAACTTGCCACTCACGCCATGGAGGGATTGGATCCTGATTTTCACTCTAAGGTAAAAGAAGGTGATTTTATTTTGTCTGGCAGAAATTTTGGATGTGGTTCATCTCGTGAACATGCTCCTATTGCTTTGTCTCATTCTGGAATAAAGGCTATACTTGCATTATCTTTTGCAAGGATTTTTTATCGAAATGCAGTTGATGGTGCGTTTTTGTTACCAATTGAAATTGATGAAGATGCATATAACGGAATTTCAGAAGGTGATGAAATAGATATTACCCTATCTACCAACGAAATTAAAAATATCACCAAAAATCAGACATACAAAATGAAACCCTTTTCGGAAATTATTGGAAAGATAATTGCTGCAGGTGGTATCTTCAAGTACAAACCAGACCAGGATTAAAATGGGAAAAACTCTTTTTGAAAAAATATGGGAATCTCATATTGTTATTGGAAAACAGAATGGTCCTTCTCTAATCTATATTGATAGACATCTTATACATGAAGTAACATCCCCTCAAGCCTTTGATGGATTACGTATGAATAAAAGAAAAGTTCGAAGACCTAATCTAACTATTGCTACAATGGATCATAATGTCCCAACAAATGACAGGTCCCTTCCCATACTAGATCAAACCTCAGCTGTCCAAATCCAAACTTTGGAAAAAAACTGTAAAGATTTTGGAATTAAATTATTTGACATTAACAGTCCTAATCAGGGAATTGTTCATGTTATTGGCCCTGAATTAGGAATTACCCTACCTGGCACTACAATTGTTTGTGGTGATAGTCATACGTCAACTCATGGGGCTTTTGGAGCATTAGCTCTTGGAATCGGAACTAGTGAGGTTGAACATGTTTTAACATCCCAAACTTTATGGTTAGAAAAACCAAAATCATTTGAAATTAGAGTAGAGGGAAAAAGAAAGAATCCTCATGCAGTTACTGCCAAGGATATAGTACTTTCAATAATCAAAAATATTGGAACTGGAGGGGGTACTGGCACTGTAGTTGAATATCGTGGTCAAGGTATCACTGATCTTTCTATGGAGCAGAGAATGACCATTTGTAATATGTCCATTGAATCTGGAGCACGTGCAGGTTTGATTGAACCTGATGAGACGACTTTTGATTATCTTAGAGGCAGACAATACACCCCAAAAAACTATGAATCTCTTGTTGATTACTGGAAAGAATATCTAAAAACAGATAGTGACGCAAAATTTGAAAAACAGTTTACTTTGAATATTAATGACATTGCACCTCAAGTCAGTTGGGGTACAAATCCGGGAATGACTTGCGATGTAACTGAATCAATTCCATCTCCTGATGAATTTTCCAAAGGTGATCCTAATCAAAAGAAAGGTGCTGAAAAAGCACTTGAGTATATGGATCTTGAACCTGGAACTCCAATCATGGATATCAAAATTGATAGAGTGTTTATTGGCTCATGCACAAATGCAAGATTAGAAGATCTCATTGAAGCATCCAAAGTAATCAAAGAACAAAAAATTTCACCAAACGTACGAGCAATGGTTGTTCCTGGTTCTCAGATGGTAAAAAAACAAGCTGAAGAACTTGGTCTTGATAAAATTTTCATTAATGCTAATTTTGAATGGAGAGAATCTGGATGTAGTATGTGTCTTGGAATGAATCCTGATATCTTGTCTCCTGGTGAAAGATGTGCTAGCACATCAAACAGGAATTTTGAAGGTAGACAGGGAACTGGCGGAAGAACTCATTTAGTAAGCCCTGTGATGGCAGCAGCTGCTGCAATTAAAGGACACTTTGTAGATGTCAGAGAATTGGGTTTGAGTTAGAATGGAACCTTTCAAAAAAGTAAAGAGCATCATCACTCCACTTGATAAGGTAAATGTGGATACTGATCAAATTGTTCCAAAACAATTCTTGAAATTAGTTAAAAAAACTGGATTTGGCAAATTTTTGTTCTATAATTGGCGATATGATGAAAAAGAGAAAATTAAATCTGATTTTGTCTTAAATGATTCCAAATATGATAATTCTAACATTCTGGTAACTGGAGATAATTTTGGATGTGGTTCTAGCAGAGAACATGCAGTTTGGGCACTTCTAGACTATGGTTTTTCTGTAATCATTGCACCTTCTTTTGCAGATATTTTCTTTAGCAACTGCTTGAAAAATGGAATTTTACCAATTTCTTTAGACCCAAAAATAGTTGAGAAACTACAACAACAAGAACTAGATAAAATTGAAGTAGATCTGGAAACACAAATCATAAAAACTTGTTCCGAAGAGATATCCTTTGAGATAGATCCTTACAAGAAAAAAATTCTCTTAGAAGGTTTGGATGACATTACACAAACTTTACAATTTGAAGATAAAATATCTGAATTTGAAAGAAAGTCTAAAGTCCCATCTGTTTTATGATCTTTTTTACCATTTTTTCATTTCTTTCTAGAACTATAGGCGATTCTACATCAATCCACTCCTTGTCTCCAATGTCGTAAGCACTAATTTTTCCTTCTTTTGATAGCTGCTGTAAAATATCATATGAAAGATTGATCTCATTTTGTTTTTGTTTTACCTTGATTTGTTTAATGATATCTTTTCCAAGCATGTAGATACCCAAACATTCAGACAACTGCAATTTCATAACTGGTTTTTCTTTGAATTCTTTTATAATTCCGTCTTCCACAATTGCAAATCCTGTTTCTTCTCTCCTTTTTGTTCTAATTGCAATACATGCAGAACTATTTTTCTCTCTGAAAAATTCTTTCATCTTTTTCAGATCTATTGCACACAAGTTATCTGCAAACCATAACAAAAATACTGATTCATCTTTGAGTTTTTTTTCAATATGCAACAGGTCTCCTCCTGTACCACTTTGTGAATCTTGAACAAAAGTGATGTTTTTTTGATTTCCAAAATAGTTTTTGATTTGTCCTCCTAATCCATTAAAATCTGAAATTATAATGATCTCTTTTACAAAACTGAATGATTTTAGATATTTTACAACATAATCAATTAATGGCTTACCATTAATAGGAATCATCGCTTTTGGAAAATATTCTGTGTATGGTTTGCCTCTAGTTCCTTTGCCACCTGCTAAAATTATAGCCTTCACAGCCTAACGGTATGATTTTTGTTTTCTTCTTCTTGCACCAGGTCCGCCAAATTTCTTTGGTTCTTTTTGTCTGGCATCTCCGCTTATTAGATATTTATCAAATTCTGTGATTCGTTTTCGGAGGTCTTCTCTAGTAGATTTTGGGAATGGATGCTCCTTTGGTTCTTTTTTAGATTTTGTCCATCCTGTAAGCGCTCTTGATATTGCAGTTGCAATAGCGCCTGCCTGTCCCATAAAACCTCCTCCTCTTACTCTAACAGAAATATCTATTTTCTCTCTCAAATTACCTGTGATTTCTAATGGTGCTAAAATTGCTTCGCGGGCAGTTTCTTGTGGAATCATTTCAACTGGAACATTGTTAATTCTAACTTTACCTTGTCCTTTTGTAATGTATACATGTGCACTAGATGTTTTTCTAGTTGCAAAATAAATTTCAGTTTTTGGAGTTGTCATTCAGTCCACCCTATTACCCTGCATAATTCTGCCATCGTAGTATAATTTGATATAGATTTTTTAATTTTTGCTTTTTCGAATTGAATTTTTTTAAATGATTTTAATTCTTTTGGAGAACCAATGTAACTTCGAAGTCTTTTGTATGCTTCAATACCTGATGGTTTTTTTTCATATGGTAGCATCCCACGAATCATTTTTGCAATTATTGTATCTGGTCTTCTATAATGGACAGGTCCGTGCTTTGGATTAATAACACTGTTAATTTCCAAAAACTCTCTATATTCTTTGATAATGTTTGCTCTAGTTCCGCTTAACATGATTTTCTCACAATTTACAAGCGAAACTCTGTTTCCTTCAAGTAATAATTTTGCAACATGTGATGACAATCTGCCAGCAATATGATTTGTTGTATCAACTACTATTGGTCTATCAGTTCTGACAACTGTTTCTTGACTAGCCAAGTAGTAGTACTCCTTTTCCTGTAGGATTCTGTTTAATCAGATCTGAAAAACTAATTAGTTTTCCACCGTTATCAATGATTTTATTTGCCGCAGAATTTGAAATTGAAAATGAACATAATGTAATTTTGTGAGGAACGTTCCCTGTTGCAAGAACTTTTCCTGGACAGACTACCGTATCGTTTTCTTTTGTTAGTTGACCAATTCTCTTCAAGTTGATATCTCTTCTTGCGATAGATGGCTTTAGTGCATATTCTGCCAATTTTGCCCAAATCGGAGCATTATTTTTGATTGATGCTTTCTTTAGATCTTTGGCCATGCGTATAACCAGTTGATTAGTCATGTGAATAATGCGTTTAAAACCCAAATATAATGTCTATGCTAGTTTATTCTTTGATTTGACTAATCATATCTTTGAATTCGCCTAATCTGTTACTCACTTCGTCTACCCCTGCAAGAATAATTTGCTCTGGACTAAGAGCACCAGTTGATTCTACAGTGAGAATAATTTCATCTTTTTTGTCTGTCTCAACAAGAGTTGAAATATTTGCCGAGTTCCATTTGGCATGATTTGTTCCGCGTCCCAGTCTTGCGTAACATTCTATTTTGACTCTTTGACCTGGGGCTAGTTGAACAATTGAGATTTTATCTGAAGTTGGTTTTATTGAATCATCTTCAGAGGATAACTCGTTTGAAAGGACAGTTCTTGTCACATCTGATTTCCCTGTGTCTAAAACTAGCATGACTTTGCAGTTTGAACAACCAGATTCACTGTTACAATCACATTTGGATGGTTCATTAAATCTGGACAAATCAGTAGTTATTGGAATTAGCCCTAATCTATGTGCCAAACCTTCATCTGGCAATACAGAAGAATTTTCTATAATGTCTATTGTGTCAATTGCAAAGATTGGAACGCCATTTAGACAGATACGTCTAAGTGCATTTGCGTACTGTATGGGAATGCCTTTTAGCTTTACAGATATTTTTTGCTTATCTTTACTGATTATTTCTAAGGATGACAAATCTTGAAGAAAATCTTTAAAGTCCTCATAAAAATCTAGCTTGTTCTACGTATAGATAAATACCAAATTATCCTACATGTTTTAGAAATGGTCGATGTTACAGTGGTAAGATATTCTTTTGAGGGCGAAAAATTTGAGATTTTAGTAAAGCCTGACCCCGCACTGGATTACAAATTAGGCAAGAAAAAGGATCTTTCTGCGGTTTTGGTGTCAGATGAAATTTACACTGACTCAGGAAAAGGCACAAAGCCTGGAAATGAAAAATTACTCAAGGCTTTCAAAACTGAAGACCAGGCTGAAATTGCTCAGATAATTCTTCAGAAAGGTGATCTG
The DNA here is from genome assembly GCA_022573895.1 of Nitrososphaerota archaeon. Lineage (GTDB taxonomy): Archaea > Thermoproteota > Nitrososphaeria > Nitrososphaerales > Nitrosopumilaceae > Nitrosopumilus. The sequence goes on along the minus strand of JACZTB010000007.1, from coordinate 22,265 downwards.
AATCTTACAACTGACCAAAGACGAAAAATGATTGATGAAAAGAAAAAACAGATTGTTGAGTTTATTGCCAAGACCTACGTAGATCCTAAAACTCACTTACCTCATCCCCCATTAAGAATTGAACAAGCTATGAAAGATGCCAGAGTTTCAATAGATTCTCAAAAAGGTGTAGATGAACAGGTACAAGATATTGTTGAAAAATTGCGTTCAATCATTGCCCTAAAATCTGAGAATCTACAATTGGAAATTATAATTCCTGCGCAATATGCATCTCAATCATACTCTGTTCTCAAATCAGTTGGTACTCTAAAAAAACAAGAATGGCAAAATAACGGTTCTCTAAAAGCAATACTAGAAATACCTGCTGGAGCAAGGCCAAACGTGATTGATAGATTGGGTTCTATAACCAAGGGTTCTGCTTCAGTTGAGGTAATTAAATAATGGATAATAAAAGAAAGTACGTAATTCCTGGTGACCTTGTAACTACAGGACCTTTTAGACCTGAACAAAATGTTTTACTTGAAGGAAATAAAATAATTTCTACATCTATTGGAATTTCAGAAATTTATGATGATTCTGTTAGAGTAATTCCCTTGACTGGAAAATATATTCCAAAAATCAACGATCTTGTTATCGCCAAAGTCCTTTCTCACACATCATTATCATGGGAATTAGATATCAATTCATGTTATGTTGGATTCTTACCCGCACAGGATGTCTTTGGACGAGACTTTTCTGCTCATGCTGATGAACTTACTTCAAAACTAAAAACAGGAGATCTTGTTGCTGCAAGAATTGCTAATTTTGATAGAACAAGAGATCCCCTTCTAACAATTTCTGATAGAGATTTAGGTAAAATCGACTCTGGAGCTTTGGTACAAATCTCTCCAAGTAAGGTTCCACGCCTAATTGGAAAAAGAGGTACAATGATCCAGACCATAGAAATTGCTACTAATGCGGCAATTACAATTGGTCAAAATGGCTGGGTAGTGGTTTCATGCGAATCCACAGAGGGATTATTAAAGGCTAAAAAAGCCATTCAAATGGTCGATGAGAAAGCACATATTGCTAATTTGACTGATCAAGTTAAAGAAATGTTAGAATCAGAAAGTGAATCATAATGGGTGGAAGAGATGCAACAATGGTCCTATTGGACGAAAATGGAATTCGTTGTGACGGAAGAAAAATCGACGAAACAAGAAAAATTATGATAAAAGCTGGCGTTTTAAAAAATGCGGATGGCTCAGCTTACATTGAATTTGGTGATAATAAAATACTAGTTGGTATTTTTGGTCCAAGAGATGTTCATCCAAAACACATGTCCGATACTGATACAGGAATTTTACGAGTTAGATATCATATGGAGCCATTCTCAGTTAGTGAAAGAAAAAACCCCGCACCTTCAAGAAGAGAGATTGAAATTTCCAAAGTAATCAAAGAGGCACTAGAGCCTGCAGTAATATTAGAAAAATTTCCAAGAACAGCAGTTGATGTATTTATCGAAGTCTTTCAAGCAGACGGTGGTAGTAGATGTGCAGCACTTTCTGCAGCTTCTGTAGCATTAGCAGATGCTGGAATCCCAATGAGGGATATGGTTGCAGCATGTGCTTCAGGTAAAGTAGCAGATACTATAGTTCTTGATGTTAACAATGAAGAGGACCAAGCAGGTCAAGCCGACATGCCAATTGGTTACATGCCAAATCTTAAAAAAATTACGTTATTGCAGTTGGATGGTATCCTCACTCCTGAGGAATACAAGAAATGTGTAGAAGTTGGAGTCAATGGCTGTAAAATTGTTTATGAATTACAAAAGAAAGCACTCACTGACAAATACTTTGGAAATGGAAGCGATTAGAAATGGCATCACACTCTGTTATTGATGAATTAAAAAAAACACAAATCCTTGAATTATTAGATCAAGAAAAAAGAGTAGATGGACGAGCACTAGATGAACCGAGGGAAATATCCATTGAAACTAATGCAGTTCCTAAAGCAAACGGTTCGGCAAAAGTACGACTTGGCGATACCGAAGTTTTATGTGGAGTAAAAATTCAACCGGACAGACCTTTTCCAGATATGGGTGACAAAGGTATCTTCATTTGTACTGCTGAACTTTTACCACTTTCACATCCTAGTGTTGAAACTGGGCCACCACAACCACATGTTATTGAATTGGCAAGAGTTGTTGATAGGGGAATTAGAGAAAGTCATATGATTGATTTGTCACAATTAGTTATTGAGAAAGGCAAATCAGTTGTTGGTGTATTTTCTGATATAGTAGTTATTGATTATGATGGAAATCTCTTTGATGCATGTTCTTATGCTGCTACTGCTGCATTACTTACATCAACAACCCCAAAATGGACCATGGTTGATGATAAACCAACAATTGTTAATGGTGAAGAAATTCCATTACCAACTACAACAATTCCTGTATCTGTAACTATGGGAAAGATTGGAAATCACATTATTGTTGATCCAAATGGCGATGAATGGGATAGTATGGATGCAAGAATTACAATTACTACTAATTCTGATGGAAATATTTGTGCTTTACAAAAAGGTGGAAATGATGGATTTACACAAGAAGAAGTAGTTCAGTGTGGAGAAATTTCTGTCAGAGTAGGTGCAAAAATAAGAGAAAAATTAAAAGAAGCTCAACAGGGAAGTAGATAAAATGGCAAAAGCAAAAAAATCTCTTAAAGGATTAGGTGCAAGATATGGAATTAAGCTTAGAAAGCAGTATACAAAAATCCATTTTCAATTAAAAAAAAAGAGAGCTTGTCCTGAATGCGGCTCAAAGACATTTGGCAGAGACGCTGTGGGAATTTGGTCTTGTAAAAAATGCAGTTTTAAAGTAGCTGGAACAGCATATGACATTAAGCTATAGTGCAATTATCACAGTTGATGCAAAAGACAAAACAAAGGCAATTTTTGATTCTGTAAATACTGACAACGAATTTTATCCAGAAAATCCTGTTAAGACTGAGATAAAATTCAATGAGAAGATAAGCATTTCAGTTGAGTCTAAACATTTACCACACTTGAGAGCAAATCTCAATTCCACACTTAGACTAATTCAAGTCAGTTATGATTCAATTGAATCGGTAAAGATATAATGATTCACGAAAATGTATCCTTAAGTTTGTACCTAGAAAATCTTTAGGCATATTTTTTTGGTAGTAAAAGATACAGCGAATAACAAAAAGTATCCTTAAGTAAATAACGATATTCTTTCAATCCTTAAATCTCATCATCTAAGGAAAATACCACATGACATCAAATAATGAGATTGTAATGAAAATTGATAATCAATTTCTAATTGAAACTAATGTAAAAATTCTCAAAAGACATCGCAGAAGAACTGGTAAGAAAGTATACATTGGTACTATTCCTAAAAATCTTGCTCGTGTATTCCCAAAAGTAAGCTGTTATGGTACTTCTGGAAATAGAGAACAAGACTTGATTGAAAAAGCAGCGTGCATAATATCTATGATTCCTTGGGTTCAAGCATTCCTTGATGGCAATAGGAGAACTTCGATCATTGGAGCAGGGACATTTCTCCGTGATAATGGATATGAATTAGAGATTGATATAGATGATGAAAATTTAGAATTAAGAGGTATGTTAAGTGAGATCAAGAAACATGCCCGTGACCTTGAGCCAAATATTATGGAACAACTAATTTTATATACTTCAGAAAGAGTAAGATCATTATGAGTCCAGAACATGAGAAAATCACTGATGAACTTATTGAGAAATACTCTAAACTTTTAGATGATCTTGCTACTGACGATTAATTTCTAAACCATTTTCATATATTTACACGCCTAAAATCGATTTAAGGAGACTTTTTTGGTATTAGCTAAAGATATAACGAAATAAAATTTTTGATTAATTATGTCTACTAAACAAATGCCTCCATGGCTTCAAGAACAACTAATGAAGTTACAACAATCTCAACAAAATCTCCAATCAATCATGACTCAAAAACAACATCTTGAAATGGAAAAAGCAGAAACAGAAAAAGCTCTAGAAGAATTAAAGAAAATAGCAGATGGTGATGCTGTATTCAAACATACTGGTACTATCTTGATCAAATCAACAAAACAAGAATTGATTGATGAATTAGAAGAAAAACAAGAGATGGCAAAAACGCGTGTGATAGTTCTTGAAAAGCAAGAAATCCGTGTCAAAGAATCTCTAAAAGAACAAGAATCAAAAATTACTGCAACGACGAAGAGTGGTTCCACAAATTCTCCCCCCGCAGAAAATAATCCTAGAAAGTAATCTCTAACGCAGATTTCAAATAAGATATTAACAAATCTTTACAATTATTATGGATGAATTTAGAAAATCTTCGAATTATTGTAGATGAAAGAGAGCGAAAAAGTGGAATTCCTGAGCTTCTAAAGTCAGTTGGCTTGAACATTGAGATGAAAACACTTCCAATAGGTGATTACATTGTTGCACCAGAAACCGTTGTCGAGAGAAAGAGTATTCGTGATCTAATGTCATCTATTTTTGATGGAAGACTTTTTGATCAGTGCTCCCGACTCAAAAAACATTTTCAATATCCTATTGTATTGATAGAAGGAAATGTTGATGAAATTGAAGAAATCGCTGATAATCCACTGATATTTTATGGAGCTATTTCTACTGTTGTTCTTGATTTTAAAATTCCAATAATTCCTACTCCTAACGCAGCTCATACAGCTAAATTATTGGTGTCATTATGTTCCAGAAAAGATGCACCAAAGGGTCCTTATCTGAAGAAAATCAAAAAATCTTCTGATTTACAAAGGCAACAACTTTCTGTACTTTGTAGTTTACCCGGAATAGGAGAAAAATTTGCAGTTAGAATGCTCGAGAAATTTGGAACTCCCTTCAAAGTTTTTACTGCGACAACCCCTGAGCTAGCAAAAGTTGAAGGACTAGGAGAAGCACGCGCAAAGAAAATCAAAAAGATGTTAGAATCTAAAAGTACATTTCTCAAAAAGTCTAACCAAAAAACTTTGCATGATACGTGATACAATTAAATAAATTGACAAATCTGAATTTTTTGTGTTAGTATCAACTAGTTGGCTTAAAGAACATCAATCTGATCCAAATCTTGTAATTTTGGATACACGTCCAAAAACAATGTTCCTTTATGGACATCTTGCACAATCACAATCTCTCTCTATTGAACAAGTAGTTCGTTTTGATCAATATGGTTCCAATCTTGTAATCGAACAAAAAAAAATTATTGAACTCTTTAATAATCTGGGGATAGATGGAAACAAAACCGTTGTTTTAATTGGAGATTCTATGGATCCGTCTACTGCAAGAATTGCTTGGACACTAATGTATTTTGGACATGAGAAAACTTTCTTGCTTGATGCAAACGCATCTGAACTGCAAAAACATGGTTTTAAGCTAACTCGCCAAATGTCTTCTTATGAACCAACTAAATTTTCTCCTAAAATAAATTCTGAAATCAGAATCGAATCTGATTTCTTGAAAGATAATTTGAATAATTTTCAAATTTTAGATGCTCGAAGTCTTCAAGAATTTATTGGTGGTCATCTGCCAAACTCAAAACTAATTCCTTTTACAGAAGGAATTGGTTATAACGGAAAACTGTTTCGTGACAAGAAATCCCTAGAGGCATTGTTTTTACAAAATCAAATTTCAAAAGATAAAGAGATCGTTTGTTATTGTATGCATGGTCATCGAGCATCAAGTCTGTTTTTACAATTGAATATAGCGGGATTTGATAAAGTAAAACTCTATGACGGTTCATTTGTTGAATGGCACGGAAAGCAATTACCTCTTGAGTAATTTTCTTTTTAATGGCGTTCCACACATCGGACACTCTTTTTTATTGGTATGATTAGTTCTACATCCTGGACAATAGTGAATCCATTTCCCAACATCTTTTATTCCTTGAGTCATAATTGGTGATATTTTCAAACCTAGATTCTTTACTACATTTGAAATTGCAAAATCATCACTAATTATTTCACCATTCATTTCAATGCATAATGCAATGATTGAAATATCTTGTTTTGATAATTGTGGAAAATCTCCCGTATCTTTTGCTGCCTTTATTGCAGTCTCTGTTGATTCTTTATTTGGCTCTCTAATTTTTAGTCTGTTAGTTTCAAGCAAAGTTCCAAGAACATCTTGATTTTTCTTTATATGTTTGATTTCATCGTAAGCAAGAGATGTGGTGTAATAATCATCAGATGATCTAAATGGAACTCCTGCATAAAATGCACTGGCATCTAAAATTCTAAAATCCAAGTTTGCTCATTTGTCTTAGTCCTCGTTTTTTTAATCTTACAAAGACCGCTGCTTTTTTGTATTTCTTAATAATTATTGATTCTCCATACCCGGCAGATTTGACCACTTGAGCATCCATCACAATGTTACAATCATGAGAACATGTAATCTCAATCTTTTCATCTGGAACTACGATTGATGCTAATCTGTATACCGGTGCAACAGGGGTGATAATTAAAACATCTAAACTTTCATGCAAAATCGGTCCTCCTAATGAAAAAGAGTGACCCGTAGATCCACTGGGTGTTGCAATAATCACTCCATCCATTTTTTGTTTTACGGTGTCATTTTGAAATTTTATTTTAATTTCTGCAGTTTTAGTAAAATTTGTTCTATTAATGTAAATCTCATTTAATGCTGGCGGAAATTCTTTTCCTTCACAAGATGCAACTACTCTTGTTCTTTTGTCTAAGAAGAATTTATTTTTTAAAATTTGATTTATTGTTTCATCAAATTCTTCAATTGTTATCTCTGATAAAATTCCTCTATTTCCACCTACATTAATTGTTAGAATTGGTGTTTCATTCTCTAAGTTTCTAAAAACTCGAAGAGTTGTCCCATCTCCGCCAAGAGTGATTACAAGGTCTAGTTTCACCTTTTTTAATTCCTCTAACATATCAATTTTTTTTGCTCCTTTTACTTCAATCGGTGAAATTGTATATACTGTGATTTTTTTTGCCAAAAGCTTTTTTACAATACCTTTTGCGGCTTGCTCTGAATCTTTCGAACCAACCTTACTTACTACTGCAACTTTTTGAAGTTTCACGCAGTTCTTCTGAATACTGTTTACTTAAAAATGATATTTTTTATGCTTTGTAAAAACAATTAAGTATGAAAAGAAAACCATACAAATTATGAGTTATGCACATCCCGAAGTTTTAGTAGATACTAATTGGGTATCCCAAAATCTCCCTAATGAAAATAGGAAATTAGTAGAAGTTGATTATGATCCGGTAAACGGATATCAAAAAGGTCACATTAATGGTTCCAGCCTCATCTGGTGGAAACGTGACATTAATGATCCAGTAACAAGAGATATCATTAACAAAAAACAATTTGAAGCATTAATGTCAAAAAATGGAATCACTTCAGACACTGAAGTAATTCTTTATGGTGACTTCAATAATTGGTTTGCAGCATTTGTTTTCTGGGTTTTCAAATACTATGGACATGAAAATCTAAAGATTATGAATGGTGGCAGAAAAAAATGGGAATTAGAAAACAAAGATTACACTACTGATGAACCACAAATTACATCCACAACATATACCGCACAACCTCCAGATGAAGGATTACGTGCTTATCTGTATGATGTCAACAGAGCATTAGGAAGAGAAGATACTGTCATGGTTGATGTAAGATCACCTGCTGAATTTTCTGGTGAAATTACCGCTCCTCCAGAATACCCAATGGAGCATGCACAAAGAGGTGGACATATTCCTGGCGCAAACAACATTCCATGGGCAACTGCAGTTAATGATGCTGATGGAACATTCAAAGCAGTTGAAGAATTAAAACAAAATTATGAGCCAAAAGGTGTTACTCCCGACAAAGATGTAATATGTTATTGTAGAATTGGAGAAAGATCATCACATAGTTGGTTTGTTCTAAAATATCTGCTAGGATATCCAATGGTTCGAAACTATGATGGTTCTTGGACTGAATGGGGTAACATGATAGGAAATCCTGTGGAAAAATAAATTGCTTCTAGACCTTCCTATTCTCAAGAATGGTTCTTTCTATTTTATCAAAGATGGTGACACAGATTTTATCATGGAAGACAAAACCAAGAGAGGACTTGCTATACAAGAGACATCTATAGATGAAAAATTAAACGTAAAAGCTGATAAGGGAATGATTCATGATATGGACGGAATTGGACATTGGGTTCCTATTAGATGGTATTTTTCCAAGAATTTTTATGATTTATCACAGGTAATGGTGCATGCTGAAGCAATGGAAAAAAAATACACAGAACTTCGAGAACTTACGTGCCCAGACGATGATGACTGATAAACGTTTTTAACTTAATTTGAACTAAAAAAGTTAGATGTCATTACTATTACAAGATCGAGTTTGGACAATGGAAGCCGCAACCGCAAAACGTGGTATTTATCCATTACATGGATACAAAATTGGACTTTATAGACTACCGATTAAACTTGATGATCCAGCAGAAATAAAATCAATTCACGATGGTCTCAAAAAGACATTTGAAATGGATATGTATGCTGACAGAATTTATGCAACATATCGCTGGAAAGAACAAAACATGCAAGATCCAGATGCAAAAGGATACGAGCAAGTTAATTTATCTATTACAGTTGAAATTGTTACCGGAGAAGTAGTTGATATCATCTATCAAATTTTCCCAATTGAAAAGTTTGGTGACCCAAATTGGGTTCAAGATTACAGAAAGAAAGCAGATCATTATGCAAAAATGGTGATTGATACCATTTTACGTAATACTATCTTGGCCGACAAAATGATTTCTTACTATGTAAAAAAAGAAAAGATCTCTGAAATTGTTGCCATTCAAAAACTAGAAGAACTTACTCCTTTGGCAAAAATTGTCCTTGGTGCAAAAGCCAAAGCTATTGAAGCAATAGATGAAGAAGGTGAAGAAGATGAAGGAGAAATTGAAATTCCAGATGGTGCTAAACCTGGTCCAATTGATGTTGAATACAAATCAAAAATGAAATCATCTGCAGGATATGACGTAGATGGATATACTATCAAAACTTGGGGACGAAGAGGTACAAACAATGGAATTATGGGAGTTTGGGGAGAATTTGTTTCAGTAGATTATGATATCTGTATTGCAGATGGTGCATGTATTGAGGCATGTCCAGTAGATGTTTACGAGTGGTTTGACACTCCTGGAAATCCCGCATCAGACAAGAAACCATTAATGAATAAAGAACCCGATTGTATATTTTGTATTGCATGTGAAGGTGTTTGTCCACCCCAAGCAGTTAAGATCTATGTGATAAAATAGTTTCAATTTTTTGCAGGTATAAATAGCGAAACACGATTCTGAGAAATTAGGGATATGGCAATCAATCCTTTCACCCAAATTATTTTTGATTTGTTTATTATATCAGCTATCATAATTATTGCATATACTTGTAATTTTTACTATCTGGCATTTCTTTCTCGAAAAAGAAAAGATGTTTTGCCTACTGTTGATCTAGGAACTCCATCAATTACAATTCAACTTCCAATATACAACGAAAAGTATGTTGCAAAGAGACTTGTAGATGCAGTATGTAGCATGGATTATCCAAAAGAGCAAATGAGGATTATGGTGTTAGATGATTCTGATGATGAAACTGTTGAATTAGTTAGAAATGTGGTTAATGATTACAGAAAACAGGGATTCCTAATTGAACATGTAAGACGTGGAACAAGAGATGGATACAAAGCAGGCGCTCTAAAACACGCTATGCAGACAACAGATTCCGAATTTGTTGCCATATTTGATGCTGACTTTATTCCTCCAACATGGTTTCTCAAACGAGCAATTCCCTACTTTGCAAAATCAAACATTGGCCTTATTCAATGCCGTTGGGGACATGTAAATGAAAATTATTCTACAATTACTCAAGCACAGGCACTTGCTCTTGACTTTCATTTTCTTATCGAACAAAAAGCAAAAAGCAATTCTCACCTATTCATGAATTTTAATGGCACTGCTGGAATTTGGAAACGTGAATGTATTGAAGATGCTGGAGGTTGGCATACTGCTACACTAGTTGAAGACCTTGATCTGAGTTACAGAGCACAAATGAAAGGATGGAAATGTATATTCTTACCTGACATTGTAGTTGATGCAGAACTTCCTGCTCAGATGAATGCAGCTAAAAGACAACAATTCCGTTGGGCAAAAGGCTCTATTCAATGTGCAATAAAACTACTTTTTGATATTACCATTAAACGAAAAGTTGCAGTTGAAGCAAAGATTCAAGCATTCATCCAACTGACTCGTCATATTGTTTTTCCATTAATGCTGATACAATTTTTGACATTGCCAATTTTGTTAGCAGGACAGATTAATCTTTATGTGGTTAGTTTTCTTCCTGTCATAACAATTGCAGTATATCTTGTAATGGGGCCAGGTGCATACCTCGTGATTATGCAGGGTATGTATCACAAGTCATGGAAGTCAAAAGCAAAGATACTGCCAGCATTGTTAATCTACAATGCTGGACTGTCAGTAAATAATACTGTTGCAGTATTTGATGCAGTACTTGGAAAGAAAAATGAATTTCTTAGAACTCCAAAATATGGAATCATAACAAAAGATGATGATTGGCGAGACAAGGCATACAATCTACCTTTTTCTCAAACTACTCTTTTAGAGATATTTTTTGGAGTATATGGAATAATGGCAATCTTTGTTTCGATATTTTCAAACAATCCTATATTTGTACCAATTATTGGATTGCAAACTGTTGGATTTTTTTATATTGCTTACATGAGCATATCTCATACGCGATTTAAAAGAAATAAATCAAGTGATAATCATGTAATGACCAAGAACGAGAAAATGGCAAAAATTGTTTACAAACTTTCTATTGTTGGAATAATTGGAATTATTCTTTTTGGAGGATACATGGCAATCAGTGGGTACAATACTGACATTTATCCTCTTGATAGGATGAGGGGACATCTTGATGGAATTATTGGTTCGTCTGATCCTGTTGCAATTCGTGCCCATTTGGTGGCAATTCAAGAAGATTTGAATATTGTTATGGAAAATCCAAATCTGCTTGAAACAACCAATACAAATGGAGAAGTTATTGCCAAAAATCCAGTTTGGCTATTTCCTACAGACTCTACAAACTTCCTTAGAATACAAAATGATGTGAACTTTATGCTTACCGGAGTTGAGAAAATCTCAGCTGTTCCAAAGGATAGCTCTGCATTTCATACAGGAATGATAGATGTTAGTGATAGGGCTTTACAGTTAAGGATCAACATTATGGATGCAACTCCATACATGTATGTTAGTGCTCCAAACGTACTGTATAGTGTAATTTGGGTTGTTGCAATTTTGGCAATCTTTACTGCATTAAAAAGAAAGAAAGAACAATTTAAAGAAGCTGATGAACTAGGAGTTTAAGAAATATTTAGATCATTTCTAATTTCATCTACTGCTCTAATTCCATAAATGTCTCTTACTTGCTGAATTCTTACTGCTTCTTTGAACATGTCTCTCCCAATTGCATTTGTTAAAATTGAATAAACATCACTAAATCGAATCTCCCACTTGTCAGCACAATCAAAAATTTTACTTATTGCCCATTGTCTTACTTCATAAGGAAGTGGAATCTTTTCACCTAATTCTATTGAAATTCTATCAAACAGATTAACAATATTTGCAGTCTGAGACGCCATCTTTTCAAGATCTTTTGAATCTCCATACTTTGATTCTGCATTCATTCTAATACTTGATTGATATTCTGAAAGCTTTAACAACGCCATCATCTCTTGTGATGAATTACTTGATGCCTTGCTTGTAACATTTTTGACATCTTGCATCTCTTCAAATAATTTTTCAGATTTTTTATGAAATTCTGCAGTTGATGCATCCTGTCTTTTTACAATGTCTGAAACTGAAGCCATTTTTTGTTCAATACTATTAATTTTACCTTCAAGTTCTTTGATAGATTCTAAGCTTAAACCCTCTACAGAATTTGTCTTTAATGCTATAGTGTCAAACTGTTGTTTCAGGCCATCAATTATGCCTCCTAACGAATCAATTTTTGAGGCTTTAGAAGATATTGCATCAATTGTGATCTTAATTGCCTCTAATTCAGCATTAAGATTTGAAGTAAATGCTGTTCCTTCAACAATTTTTCCAAGTTCTTGTTTAAGACTTTCAACAATTTGAGTTCCTGTCTCTGTTTCTCCAGTTTTTCCTGAAATCTCTTCTATGCTGTTTTTTAGTTTACCTATTTCAGAACTAATCTCTGAAAATGAGTCTGCTTTTCCAGAAACTTTCCTAAGCTCATCTCTTACATCATCAATTCTCTGAGCAATTTTGATAATCATTTGAGAATTATTTTTAATTGAATCTATGCTGTCTTTTACTTGTTGAGATACTGACTTTGATGTTTTTTGGAAATCAGAAATTCTGTTTATCTCTCCTTGCAATTTAGCAGTTTGGTTATTGATCTTATTGACTAGATTAGATTGTGTCCTTACTTGATTTAATCCTGCGTATAGTTTTTGTGTATCTGCTTCTATAATGTTGATTTGTTTTGATTGTTTTTGAATATGTTCTAATGTCGATGTTAGTGAATCTATCATTCCTTTCATTGATACTAGGACTTTTTGGTTTTCACCAAAAATTTTTGACATTACTTTGATCTCTTTTTGTAATGCTTTGTTAGAATTCGAAAATGATGCAACATTTTTAAGTAATACAGATGGACTTGGCTCTCTTTTTGTAATTTTTCTTGTTTGACTTGCTACTTTAGCTGTTTTTCTCTTTACAGTCTTTTTAGTCATATGATTAAATTAAAAATTTGATGATAAAAAAGTTAGGTCTAAAATAAAAAATGTAAAGAGTTACTTGTTTACAACTTGTGGCTCATGAAGTAATTCATGGAAGGTCTTTTCGGCCAAACCATTTATTGTTTCAATAAACCCTCTTGTACAAAATTCACATTGAATCATATAGTACGGTATGGTACCGTACTATTAATAGTCAGGTAATTACAACGTAACCAATTATGCAGTCAGATACCCCAGGTCATATCTCTACATTTGATTCAGTTGACCTAATCATCACTGCATTTGGATTATGATTGACTTGGAAATAAGAGGTCAGATATAATCATCGAGCCTGCTTTCAATTTTAATTTCTCTATTTTAATTTCTAAATTTTTAATCTGTGATCATTTTTAAACAAATTTGGTTAAAAATAATATAATGCAATATCTTCCACTTCAATTAGACACAAGTGGAATTCAAAGCACTCTTAACAATACTGTTACCAGTTTCATTGAACAGCTTACTCCTGAGCTTCCTCACACGAGTTTTGTTACTGATTTAGCTTTTATCATGATAATTGGCGCTGTAGTTACACTTGCTTTTTTTAAAATAAAACAACCTTTGATCATTGGTTATCTATTTGCAGGAATGTTGATTGGCCCACTCTCACCATTTTGGGCATGGATTTTACCTGATGGGGGTCCTTCTGCTGATGGTTTAGTAGGTGTAGGAATTTTATCTGATATCACGGCATTAAATCTTTTTGCTGAAATTGGTGTTATCTTACTTCTTTTTGTAATAGGTATTGAATTTCCATATTCAAAAATCAAAAGTATTGGCCGTGTAGCAGTTGGAGTTGGAACTATAGGATTATTTTCAACATTAGGTGTCATATTTTACACTGCTAGTGTGCTTGGAATGCAATTCATGGACGCATTGTTTATTGCAGCGGCGTTATCAATATCAAGTACCGCAATTATTGTTAAGCTTTTAGAGGAGACGGGAAGAATCAAAAAAGAATCTTCTATACTTATTCTAGGTATTTTAATTGTTGAAGATATAATTGCAGTCATTCTAATTTCTTCATTACAGTCAATTGCCTTAGTTGGAACTGTATCTATAGAATCAGTTATTGCAGTAGTGGTAGTTGCAATCATTCTTATTGTTGGAACATTTACTATTGGAACCCGTGTGATTCCTCCACTAATTGATAGAGTTGCAGCCGCGGAACATCGTGAAATTTTGTTACTTAGTGTTCTTGGTCTCTGTTTTGGATATGCCTTATTTGCAAACATTGTAGGATTATCTGTAGCAATTGGGGCATTTTTGGCAGGAGTACTTGTTGCTGAATCAAAATCATCGGAAGTAGCAAAAATTCTTTCAAGCCCAATTAAAGATATGTTTGTGGCTATATTCTTTATCTCCGTTGGCGCACTGATGGATGTTTCCCAGATTGAAAATTACATTTTTGTAGCTATTGTTTTAATTGCAGTTACTATTGGCATGAAGTTTGGAAGTAATCTGATTGGAAATCTCATATTTAGACAAAGACTAAGTAAATCACTTCGTTCTGCATCTACTTTAGCTGCACCCAGAGGTGAATTCTCAATTATAATTGTAAAGGTTGGAGTAGATATGGGAGCAGTTAGTTCCTTCTTGTTCCCTTTGATAGGTATGATTTCTATAATTACAGCAATTATTACTCCCTTTTTGATGAAAGCTGGCGACAAAATAATTCCTGCAATAGAAAAGAAAGAAGATGTCTGATGAGTTAAAGAAACTGTTAGACCAAGTCCATGATGGAATTACCACTTTTGATTTTGATGGCAAGGAAACCCCCTGTATTGTAATTCAAGAGAAAAAATATGATGAAATGCTCTCAAAAGTTGCTGGACAATCTTTATCGATTAATACTGATCTAAATATTCTGCAAGATGGACTAGGAAATGTTTTTGTTGAAGTTGTTTTAATATTTTCACAAGGAAACATTGTTGAAAAATTTCTAGTCAATGCAAAAACTAATCTTTCATTTTTTGAATCTCTTGCAAAAACATCAATGCTTGCACTCTCTTCACCACATTCTCATTACGGAGAAGATAATGTGTTTATGATTCAATTACCTCGTCCAGAAAAAGCTCATGATGCACTGGAAATTATTCATAATGGATTAAAGCCAGGAAATCAAAAATAAATGGTGCAGTTACCGGGATTTGAACCCGGGTCACTAACTTGGCAAGCTAGAATATTAACCAAACTGTACTATAACTGCAACAATCCTAGAGGCTGAATTTGGATATTAAACTGTTTTTAACTATTTCAAACAAGATACATTATGGATGAAATTCTACTGAAAAAAATAGAACAAAAAATTCAAGATACAATTTCAAACAAGGATGAAATCAAACAATTGATTCAATTTCTTTCAAGCATTGACGATTCAAAATCATTTGCTTTAGGTGTTATAGTTGGTAGAATTTACAACTCCTTTTATTATCAATCTAAAAGAATTCTTAATCGAGAACCTACTATAGAAGAATTTGAAGAATTTTTAGAATTTATTAAAACTAAGAAATCTACTTTAGAAAATTTATGGTGATGGCTTGTTCCATTCCAGCACTGTGATTGATGGGGTGCCTGGCAATTTTACACATGCTCCTTTGAGTGCTTTCTTTGCTGCCTCTAAATGATCATTTCCATTAACGTACAGTTCCATTATGCATTGACCTTGTACGACTCTTGCAGCTAAACTTGTGGCTTTACCCCATGATCTTCTCATTCCTTCCGAAATTCTGTCTGCACCAGCAGTTGCTATCTGTTTGTTTTCTCTTAGAAGAATGTGCGGATAAATTCTAAGTCTTGAATAATAACCTGTTTCGCCAGTTGTTTTCTCTAATGTCTTGTTTGCTGCCAATCTGGTTGATTCAATTGCCATGTGTCTGATCTGTATTTTTTCATTGAGACTTAATTGAACACGATACTGATATGTTCCTCTTTTACCACCTTGAAATTTTGCAATTTTTATCTGTGGTTTACCTTTGATGTACTCCTTTCTGGTATAAGCTTGTCCGTTCCCTCTTTTGTAATTAGCACCATGCATGACATCCTAAAATTCAGAATGCCCATATTTTAACGATTAACCAACATTTATTCGAGGTTTCCAATGCTTATATGGAAATCATTTGGCTTTCTCTTCATCATGGAAGAAACTCCTTTGGTCAAGGGTGAGATGATTTCAAGCCAAACTTACATCTATGATAAGAAAATGATTCATGAACTTGAACAAAAGGGATTTGGTGAGGTCGAAAAAGAAAAATTACTCCTAAAACAATTTGAGACTCTTTATTTACTGTACGCAAAAAAACTAATTCTAAAGAAAGGAAAAAAACAGATTGATTTTAACTTTTTTATGAATCTTTGTCAAAAAACAAATCCTGAAATTCTAACTAAATTTTTGATATATCGAGATCTTCGAAATCGTGGTTATGTTGTAAAGGATGGATTTGGTTTTGGTTTTGACTTTAGAGTTTATGAAAGAGGACACTTTGGGGAAAAGGGAGCAAAATTTCTAATCTTCGGTCTTAATGAAGGACAACAAGTAAAGATGGGAAATCTACAGAAAAAAATTGAAGAGATTACTCAGATGGGAAAAGAACCAATTATTGCAGTCATTGAACGTCGTGGTGAGATTATTTACTATAAAATTAATAGAATGAATTTCTATGAAAACAAAGCTAGATTAGATAAGTCATTTCAGCTTTAATAATTTTGTGTTACCCACTCGGTTGAGTATTTTAAAAGATTGTTTTTTTCTGCATACATAAAATCATAAACTTGTACATATTTTGTCTTATTCTCCCACAGGTCCTCAAAATCTTTCACCTTTCTTTCAACTCTTGATTTATCATTCCATGATGTAAAAACATCTACAGATTCAAAATCTCTTGTTTGAGTGGAGAATGATTCACTAGAAGTTCCAGTAAATGCAACTACTTGATCATGTTCATCTCTGAATATTCCAATTCTCTCTGAGAATGAACCTGCCACTTGTTCTGAATTTGGTATTGCAATCTTTAGCTCTATTTGTCCATCGTCAACAATGTTTTGAAGTTTTTGAATTTTGGTGTCTTTGATTAGTTTTCCTTTAAACGATTTAGTGTATTTTTCAGAAAAGAGTTTTGTAAATAGATTAAGGTCTGATGTTCTAAATCTATGGCCTGTGACCATTCTTAATTTTGCCTTACCCGTAGCAAAATTATCAAATACCATAGATATTGTGGCTAACGTATGAATTGACAACAAGTCAACACATCTATCATATTCTATACAATTACTTAGGCAAGGAAAGAAAAATTCTGATACAATGTCATCTCTGTCTGACCTATATTCTTCTTTGAGTTCAATTTCTCTTAGACCCAACAATAATCAACTATAATTTTGTTATTTAAAGAAACAATTTTGAAATTTTCTACGTAATGTGGAATGCTCCCATCGAGTTTTGTCAGATCAGTTAAACACTCGCCACTTTTGTTTATATAGAAAATTTAATTTTTAGCTTTTTTAGATTAGCTTAATTCTAGAATTAAACTAAAAAACCGTACAAGTATGCAACATACTTGAGAGGAGCATGGCATTTGTACGGCATGCTACTAAATTGACATTAAAATTTGTAAACTGGATCATTAAATTTGTAATACAATTTAGTGAGATCAAATTGTTAAAAACTGCATCGTTAGCTAGTTAATTATTCGTTTGTGCTGTCCTTTTCGTCTAGTTCATCGTTTCGTCTACTTGGACGTATTGGGATGTAAATTATTGTCATTTATTGTTAAGCTCACTCTCAGAATATAGTATAATTACTTTGTGAAGAAAAGATTCATAATTGCTCTTAATTTTGTCCCTGAATTCTCATCAAGGTAAGAGTTGAACGTATGTGTTCAAGTTTTCTGATGTTCCACATAATGATTTCTCTAAGTTTGTCTCTCTCTGAATTCTCTACCTTTACAATAATGTCATATGCGCCATATGTTCCAGAAACTTCGCTTACTGAATCTATATGCTTTAGGTCTTCGATTACCGTCTCTTCATAACCAAGATCACAATTAAGTAAAACATAAGCAGTTTCCATGAAACTAATACGTTAAAAAAATATTTAAGCAAACTCTAAAAAATATTTTAAATTATTTAATTATTAATTAAAAAAACAAACATATTTTTAGATTTAAAAATTTTCATTCAAATATTACAAATACACTTGTATGTTATGGATGAAATTCTAAAATGTGAATGTCCTCCAGGCTCAGAAAGTTATGAAGATGAAGATGGGATGATGATTTGTAGGTCATGCGGAGGCTGGACTCAGGCATAAAACCGATGCCATAATCTTGTCTGAAAACTATAATTCAATAGTTGATGGTGGAACTTGCAATGAAAGTGAGAGTTGTCTGTAAGTATTGCAAGTCTGAAAAGAACGCAACTGTAATTTCTAGCGAGAGACACAGTGACGATTCTGGACAGGAAGGAATTGATGTTTGGATTGATTACAAGGTTAGAATGTTACCACATCAATTTGGCAGAAAGTCTTGTGCTGGTTCTGGAAAAATACAATATTTTATGGAGGAGTAATGAAATTTTTTTCTAAAGGAGTATTGAATTAATTTGATTAAAAAAGGAAAATAGATTCTAACGTTTCTTTTTACTTTTAGAACCTTTTTTTGCAGCTGCGTTTCTTTTTCTAGTAAGAACAGCTTTTTTTGCAGAAGCACTACGTTGAGCTTTTGTTCTTTTTGCCATTGAAAATAATACACCACACTCACTTTTCTATGGTTAAGATAAAGAAAAATTCACTAATAATTACAGTTAACAGTTCACATCAAATGTTTAATCTTGGAAATTCTTAATATACTAAGATCAATTCCTAAAATCATGAAATATTGCCATGATTGTTTAACTCCGATTAATAGCTATTCAAAAGAAGAGTATTGTGCTATTTGTAAAAGAGATAGAGATCTCAAACAAAACTCTACATCTTAGAACTGATTTTCTAGTTAAACTATCAAATGGTATTTTTGCATTAGCATTTTTTTTGTTATATCTTTGAGGTCTAGTAGTTGATCAATTGTTGCTGATGCAACAGCATTTCCTGTGCTGATTAGTCATTTAGATTGAGGCAAGCCTAATCCAATGAAATTGTGACTCAAATTGGATAAAAGGCTGAATTTCTAGCCAAAATTTATGATTTAATAAAATCTTGATTATGATAAAAATATAGTTTAATTTATCTTAGAGTTTCGTGATATTAGTTGAATGCGAATTAAGATTCTCTCTCTCACATCCATTTTGTTAATTTTTGTTATTGGATTTGCTTCAAGCCAAAGTGTGTATTCTGAAGAACCAGTGGAACTAATTCTAGAACAAACTTTTCAACTAATTCCAGAGACTACTCCAGAACCTGAGCCAGAACCTACTCCAGAACTAATTCCAGAACTAATTCCAGAGACTACTCCAGAATTAATTCCAGAACTAATTCCAGAGACTACTCCAGAACCTGAGCCAGAACCTACTCCAGAACTAATTCCAGAACCTGAGCCAGAGCCAGTTATTGAGCAACTAAAATGTGGTCGTGGAACTGAACCTGTTAATGGAATATGTGCGTCAATAACATGTCCTGATGGCTTTTCACTCAAAGATGGTTTATGTATTCAAGACAGTGGTAATGGTGGCGGTTGCCTAATTGCAACTGCAACATATGGCTCAGAACTTGCACCACAAGTTCAGCAACTAAGAGAGCTTCGAGATAACATACTACTCCAAACAGAATCAGGAACTTCATTCATTAATTTATTCAATGATTTCTACTACTCATTTAGTCCTGTAATATCTGATTATGAACGAGAAAATCCTGTTTTCAAAGAAATGGTGAAGCTTGCAATTACTCCAATGATTAGTTCACTATCTATCTTGAATTATGTTGATATAGATTCAGAAACAGAAGTTTTAGGATATGGAATTAGCTTGATTTTACTAAACATTGGAATGTATGTTGGAATTCCGGCTTTTGTGATTGTTGGAATAAGGAAGAAAAATAAGATATAGAAATCATCAATCATCATTGAACGCTACAAGAGATAAAATCAACATTGGAATAACTGTTCAGATAGTACAAAAACAAGATCAACGCATAGGGAAATTAACTAAAGGAATAGTTAAGAGAATTTTTACTTTAAGCAACTTTCATCCTCATGGAATTAAAGTTGAATTAGAGAATGGAAAAATTGGGCGTGTTCAAAACAT
The DNA here is from genome assembly GCA_022573895.1 of Nitrososphaerota archaeon. GTDB lineage: Archaea > Thermoproteota > Nitrososphaeria > Nitrososphaerales > Nitrosopumilaceae > Nitrosopumilus. The sequence goes on along the minus strand of JACZTB010000007.1, from coordinate 2,147 downwards.
AATATGAACAACCCATGATTTCACAACACCATCTCTTAGTCTCAATAATTATATGATTTTAGACTTTTTTTGGCCTAATCTAATCACAAAAGAGAAATTTGATGACTTGGTACTAATATTATGTTTAAAACTTTTGTTTTAATTAATTGTGAACCTGGAAAAGAGCCAGAAGTACTAGAACAATTACACAAAATAGAAAATGTGGTTGATTCTCAAGGAACATATGGAGTCTATGATATTGTTGCAAGAATTGAATCTGATAGTCAATCCCAACTTGCCCATATAATTTCTGATCAAATCAGAAAAATTAGTAACATTAACTCTACTCTTACTCTTTTATCTACTGAGGAACATAAAAGTAGGCTTGCAGATTTGATCCCAGATATAATTCCAGAACAGAAAAAACCATTAGAAGAACCACCTTCAGAAAATAATGAAGAGAATTTTGATAAGGATGGCTATGATGATTCAACAAACCAGTAGATTAGTTTTGTAAAATTTGGATAATTTAGCAGTGGAAATAAATCATTTTCCAATTGTTTGCATATTTAGTGTATGATTGATCCAAAAATCCACTTTTGAAGTTAGAGTAAGATGAGTTTTGAACTAATAATTTGACACTCTGCTAACTGTGGAACTGCACTAGAAGTTCATACCTTTGTACTTATTTTTAATAAAATATATGCAAATCCAATAAGACCTGTTCCTCTGTAGGCGCTTTTCTGGGACTCGTTTGCAGCATTGAACTAATAGGTAAATTCTATTGTAAAATTCTCTAGAAGGGGAATTATATTAGTTCAAATCCAAAGATTAGTCCTAAAATATTGTTATAGTCTTTTACTTTAAATCAGAACTTTATCAGTGATTGTGGTGTGACTTTGACTATGGAAAATAGTCTTGCAAGAAATGAACTCTTTTTTCTGATAGGCGTATACATCTCTGTGCTTTCTGTATCTTTTCTATCAATAATTTCATCAAGAAGATTATATTATAGTAGGATGACGAACAAATACTGATGAGATTCTTTGACTTATTCTGCAAAAAGAAAAAGGAAAAACTAGAATCAACACCAGAACCAGCTAAAGAAGAATCAACACCAGAACCAGCTAAAGAAGAATCAACACCAGAACCAGCTAAAGAAGAATCAACACCAGAACCAGCTAAAGAAGAATCAACACCAGAACCAGCTAAAGAAGAATCAAACCCATAAATAAAACTGAATTTCTGTACATCTGTGACACAATGTAACAGCATATGCATACTATACAAATCGGATCTTGGAACTAGCAGATACTCTACAGGCCAGAAATGGTGTTCATACTGTGGAAGATTTTTAGAGACAGACAAATTCACTTGTCCCTGTTGCAGTGTCAGATTGCGTTCTAGCAGGAGATCCAAAGCAAAATGAAATTAACAAAAATCTTTTTTGATTATTTGTCAATTACTCATCACTAAATCTTTTTAACAAAAATCAATTACTTAAAGTGACGTGGTAAAACGTTACAATTCACCAATATCATACCATCTAAGAGAAATCCCAATAAAACAGATCAAAATATGGAAGGATGCACAGGCAAGAAAACTTGACAGAGAAGGTATTGCAGAACTAGCAAAATCCATCAAAAACGAGGGACTTCAAAACCCGCCAATGGCCCAAAAGGAATCAAAAAACTCGTATCTTTTGATGTCTGGTCAGAGAAGACTTTTAGCACTCAAAAGACTGGGTGCAAAAAAGATTCCAGTACTATTACTTACTCAAAGTACAAGGTATGGTTTAGAGGATGCAAAGGCAGCATCAGTAGTTGAGAACCTACACAGAAACAAGTTGAACATAAAGGATATGACCGCGGCATGTGTGTTTTTGACTGAATCAGTTGGAAAGGCAAAGGCAGCTCAATCCCTTGGGATATCTTCTCGAACCCTCAAAAAATATCTTGGGTTTGCAGCAGTACCCGATAGATTAAAGCAGTATGTTCCAAAAGAACTCTCACGAGATGATGCTACTAGACTATATCAAATTATTCCAAATATTTCAAAGGCAGTACGAATTGCAGAAAAAATAATTCCACTTGATCAAAAACTTCGCAAACAGTATCTACGTACTCTGGCAAGGAGCCCAAAGTCATCTCATCCCAAACTACTCAAAA
>JACZTB010000006.1 GCA_022573895.1 Nitrososphaerota archaeon | reverse complement strand
GCAGTTTTGACATTCTTCTTAGTAACTGTAATCTTTATGACTGCTGTTCACAAGAAAGCATCTCCTGGATGGGCTGGATTTACAATTGGTGGAATGGTTTTCCTTATTCACCTAGTTGGTGTTCCACTTACTGGTGCATCAGTAAATCCTGCAAGAACATTTGGTCCAGCATTAATCTCTGGATTCTGGGAATTCCACTGGTTGTATTGGGCAGCACCAATCTTAGGTGGAATAATTGCCGGTTTGCTCATGAACTATGTTTATGTCAACAAGGCAGAAAAAGAAGCATAATTTTTCAAATACCAACATTTTTAAAAATTTGATATTATTTTTCCATATGGCATCTATTGATGATATATCCAGTATGTTTCATACTGAATCTGAAAAACTAGAACATCTAATCAATAATGTAACAAAAAAATCGGAATTATCTATACCTGAAATTATTGAGACCTACTATCAAATCATAAATGTTTCCTCAATGTCTACCGTACTAAAGCAGCAGATTAATGCCAATGAACACCAAACATTGTTAGATAAAATTGCAAAAATTGATAAAGTGATATCTGATAAATTTAATTCTAATATTCATCCTCAGATTATGGAGAAACTTGCAAATTCAATTCAAAATACTACAAAGAATCTACAATCTGGTAATGAGGAAAAATCAAAAGAAGAAATTGAAAACAAAGCCAAAGAATATGAAGAATTACGTCAAATAATGAGCACTAAAGAATTTGTTGAACAGTATGACAAAGAATTATCTCATGATTGAAAAACTTAGTAAAAACTTAGTAAATCTAAAAAAAGAATTTGCAAAAATTTATGATGGTACAAGTCATATTCAGGAAGTAATACCTGTTTCAAAATCTGAAATATTTCCAATCAAACAACAAGATTTGGAATTATTACACCAGTTTGCAACAAAGAATCCTATCTACTATAACTCGTATGAAAAAACTATTGGTAAAACTCACTGTATTATTTATGAAGGTGACATTAACAAATACTGGCTAAATAGCATTCAGCATAGTTCAAGTTGCGCACCTTTTTCTCCAACATGGATTGTGTCTGCATATGTATGTGTCTTGCTTGCAAAAGAACTAGGATATCGAGAAGTAATCGATATCGGCTCTGGAGATGGAAGAATTGCATTTTGTGCAAAAGTGTTAGATTTGGAATCATATAGCATAGAAATTGATAATATGTTGGTTGATCTTCAAAAACTTTTGACTACACTTGACTTTCATCCATATTGCTCTGATGCAGAAACATTTGATTATTCTTTATTGAATCTTTCACAACCAATCTTTTTCATTGGAGGTCTTGCACAAATGGGGGGAATTGCATTAGCATCTGGTGTCTTGAAAAAAATTAATTCAATCTCTAATCTTAAGAAAAATACTGGTTGGGTATTTGTTGGTACTAACTCTCAAAAATATCAACCAGATCCAAAAAATATGGCTGGTTGGGGCACATTAATTGAGAAAAACAATCTCAAATCTATTCAAACCATTACTCTGCCAACTGTTTGGACATTCCATGAATCAGAAGAAACTCCTTATGTTTTTGCAGAAACAGTTTCTGACAAATAGCAATCCACATTAAGCGTAAATTTCCAAAACTTTTCGGACTCGTTGCACAGCTTGGATAGTGCGAACGCTTGCGGAGCGTTAGGTCGAGGGTTCGAATCCCTTCGGGTCCGTTTACTATTTGTAATTTTCTTAAGATCTTAAATATTATAATCATTAATGACAGTAATGAACAGTAAAGATTTCAACTCCTCTTCAATTCTAGTTAAAGATATTATGACCAAATCTCTTATCTCTGTAAATTCTACGACTACAGCATTTCAAATAGCAAAAATGATGGAACAAGTAGGAATAGGTGCAATTCTTGTCAAAGAAAACGAGACTCTTGTTGGTATCGTTACAGATAGAGATTTTGCAACAAAAATTGCTGCAAACAACCTTCCATTTGATACTGCAGCTAAAAAAATAATGTCTTCTCCACTAATCACAATTAATCACGACGAATCTATCTCTATTGCAGCAGAAATGATGAGTAGTAAAAAAATAAGAAAACTTGCAGTTTCTGAAAACGGAAATATTGTTGGACTAATCACGTCTACTGATTTGGTTAACCAGCTTGCAAAATAACTAAAACGTCTTTGTTTTTCTAAGAAACACGGTAACTGTTACCATATAAACAGCAGTTGAAATAATTTCTGAAATTAATGATGCCAAGAATGGTTCTATCCCAATCTCAAGAAAATAATACAACGTTGGCCATCTTGTTCCAAGATATATTATTTCACCTACGCCAAATGATGAGACCAAAGCTAACAATTCTCTTTTGATCAAACTTGACTTCATAGTATTGTAGCGTCTTTTGTTGTCTCTATAAAACAAACATGAAAAAATAGCAAAGTAAACTATGTATCCAAAAATTATGGTAAAAGTTGTGTTTAGATGATTTCCATAATCTGATAACAACTGAGCAACTATTGCTGATAGTGATGCTGAAACAATAAAACAGATCAGAAAATTTCTGTTAATTTGTAATAATTGTTGGTTTAATTTCATAATTCCTCTGATATTTGACAACTAATATTTTGTATTAACTGGTAGACAAATTATGAAAAAAAGATGCGAGTGGGCAAAAGATGAACTAAACATTACATATCATGACAAAGAATGGGGTCGGCCACAACACAATGATCAAAAATTGTTTGAATTTCTAATACTAGAAGGGGCTCAGGCTGGCCTATCTTGGATTACTATTCTCAAACATAGGGCAGGCTATAGAAAGGTATTTTCTGATTTTGATGCCCTGAAAGTCTCAAAATACACTCAAAAACATGTTGAAAAATTGCTCAAAGACAAATCTATCATTAGAAACAAGCTGAAAATCACTTCAGCAATTAACAATGCAAAACAGTTTCTTAAAATTCAGGAAGAATTTGGCTCATTCGATTACTATATCTGGGGATTTGTGGATCACAAATCAATCCAAAACAAATTCAAAAAATTATCAGATTTACCAGCAACAACAGAAATTTCAGAGAAACTTAGCCAAGATCTAAAAAAACGTGGATTCAATTTTGTTGGACCTACAATTTGTTATGCATTAATGCAAGCAGTAGGCATGGTAAATGATCATACCGTTAATTGTTTTAGATATCAAAAATAATTTTTAAACTAGAATGTTTATCTGAATTTATATCAAAAAGTTTGAGGTTAGATTAATCATGACTGAAGGAAAACTTGTAACTTTAGGTTATATGCAAGATTTCAGAATCATTTTTGAGCACAATGAATGAGAAATTATCTCGCTTTTCAAAGACAGCTGGTCCTGGAATACTGTTTGCAAGTACAGCAATTGGTGTCTCTCATTTAGTGCAATCAACTAGGGCTGGTGCTGATTTTGGTTTAATGATTTTAGGATTTGTCATTGTAGTTACTTTATTGAAATATCCTTTCTTTGAGTATGGATCTCGTTATGCAAATTCTACACATACAAGTATCATTGATGGTTACAAGAAACTTGGCAAGCCTGCTTTGTGGTTATACTTTATACTGACAATTGCTTCAATGTTTTTTGTTACAGGAGCTGTGGGGTTTGTCGCTGCAGGATTTTTTGAAAATCTTTTTGGAATTGATTTTCTTGGAGAATGGACTATAATCATTTTGTTTTTAATATGTGTTTCAATTTTAGCTGTTGGAAAATACAAAATACTTGACAGTCTGATCAAGATTATAGTTATTGTCTTAGTGGTTTCTACAGTTTCTGCTTTCTTGTTTGCATTACATAATGGTCCTATAGAACCAGTAGTAGGATTTGAACCAAAAGAACTTTGGACTGCTTCAGGAATCTTTTTCTTACTTGCTTTAATGGGCTGGATGCCTACTGCTATTGATCTTTCAAGCTGGAATAGTTTATGGACATTAGAGAGAATGAAACAAACAAACTACAAACCAAAACTCAAGGAAACCCTTTTTGAATTCAGATTAGCATATCTAATAACAGGAATTCTTGCAGTGATGTTTGTTACACTTGGTACTTTTATTTTCTATGGTTCAGGTGAAGAGTTGCCAAACAACAATTCTCTTTTTGCAAACAAAGTAGTATCACTATACACTCAGACAATTGGAGATTGGAGTTACATCATCATTGCAGCATCTGCATTTACCGTAATGTTTGGAACAATCATTGCTGTTTTGGATGGTTATTCTAGGTCATTACAGAGAACTGTGGAATTGATTTTTACTGAAAAAGAAGACAAAATAAGCACAAAATTCCGTCCATTATACGTTATTTTCTTACTTGTAATATCTGTTGGAGCCCTTGTAATCATATTTCAATTTGAAAATAATCTAAAAGAACTAGTAGACTTTGCAACAGTTTTGTCATTTCTAATAGCTCCTGTAATTGCCATTTTTAATTTCAGACTAGTCACAGGCAAATATCTTGCAAAAGAGTCTCAACCTTCGATGTTGTTAAAAATTTTGAGTTTTGCAGGAATTATATTTTTATCTGGATTTGCAATAGTATTCGTTCTAACTAGATTTTAATTTTTAATAATTCGAATTGTTTAAATTAAATTCAAGTATGAAAATATTATGAAAATTTCAAATAACATGCAAAAAGCATTAAACAACCAAATTGCTCTAGAAGCAAACGCATCAAATAACTACATGGCAATGGCATCGTGGTGTGAGGTTACTGGATATGAAGGTGGCACTAGCTTCTTTTATGCACAATCTGATGAAGAGAGAACACACATGCTAAAATTTATTCACTATCTGAATAATTTGGGCATTTCTGCAGTTATGCCTGCTACAAAATCACCTTCAAGTAATTTTAAATCTCTAGAGTCTATTCTTAAGACTGCGCTAAAGAATGAACAAACAGTTACTACTGCAATTCACAAGATGGTTGAAATCTCACAAAAAGACAAGGATCATTCAACATATGCATTTCTAGAATGGTTTGTCAATGAGCAAGTCCAAGAAGAAACAAAGTTTGAAACTTTGATACAAAAGTTTGAACTGATCGGAAGAGACAAGATTGCCATAAATGAGATTGACAAAACTCTGGCAGTATATGCTACAACTTTTACAGCTGATACGACTGCCTAGAAAATCTTTTTTCTAAAATCATTAATATTGTATATTTTTTCATACTTCATGACAGTTATTGTTACAAGAAAACCCTGTGATGTAATTAAGAAAGGATACCCAAATTACAAGGAGGCTTTGTCTACAATCATTTTAGCACACAAAGAGTTTGCTCAAAATGTTTCTGATTCCTATCAAAAAGAGATTCAGGAACTTGAAAACAAGTTATCAAGTCTTTAATTTTTAACTAAAACGAATTCCTTGATTTATCATGAACTCTACCAATATGTAATGCTAGCCCTATGACATCTATGCCAAAATCCTTTCCACAAAACTTACATTCGAATGTGTACCGATTTGACAAGATTAGATCTTTATTTCTATTATTATTAAAAATTATCTGATCCGTCTTTTTATTTAACCATAAATTATGCAGTGTTCACACTCACAAACCTCTTGCTGTTTTGCTTTCTTCAAACATTTTTTGTGTTGACCTGCCTGACACTGGACACAAACCTCCTCAAGATTATCTATACTTGAATATTTTTTAGATTGATCAAATCCAAAACCCCCATCTTGTGGCCCTACCATGTTTTTTACTTAATTGATGTAGTATTTTTACTTCACTAATTGATCGCAGATTTTATTACATCTTGTAATTCTATCTTTCGTGTTTCAATAATTCCTCTTATTTCAAAAGTATCTACATAGCCTCCAGCTGATGCACGAGTTGCTTTGAGCAAATAATGTAAAGATCCTTCTTCAATTTTTCCAACATAGTATCCATAAAGAAAATCCACCTCATTATCACATTTCCAAATTTGTTTGATTTTTGGAAATGTCTGTTTTATTTCAGTTGGTATCTCTTGAATTCTTCTTTTGATGTATAGGTCAAGTGATCTTCTAATTGAAGCGTCTTGAAACAATTCTGATGTTATTAGGTAGAACTTACTTTTTAGTCATTATCTTTCTCATCTGTTTTTTTATTTTCAGGGTTGTCCCAAAGATGCATAGTTCCCCTAATCATAAAAGAACCTACTATTATGGCTACTATTCCCCCAACTATGAACATAAACAATTTTCCCACATCTTTGATACTTGCCAATAATGCTAATTTACTGCTAGTCTAATTATAATTGTCTGGGAAAATTCAATTATATTCAATAGTAAGTTTAGAAAATTATGTTCATAATGTCTAAAAATGAAAAGATTGTTGCTTGGATTGCAATAATTGGAGGAATGATTGGATTTTTCTTCTTTTCTCAATGGATGACTGAAATTATGCGATAATTCTGAAAACTAAATACATTGTGGTTATCTGTAGTAATGATTACTATGATTACTCAAAAAATTAAGGACTTTTTGGATCTTCAAAAGCTAGGCTATGTGGCAACTGTTACTATTGATGGCAAACCAAACATTTCACCAAAAGGAACTATCATTGGTTGGACATCCGAAGTGTTGGCATTTGCAGATATTCGCTCACCTGATACTATGAAGAATTTGCAGAACAATCCTTATGTGGAAATTAATGTAATTGACCCTCTTTTACGTAAAGGATATCTGTTCAAAGGCCAGGCTCGAATCATTAAAGATAATTCTTTGTACGATGAAATTCTTAATCACTATAGAAAAAATGGAATTAAGAGTCCAATTAATTCAATTGTATTAGTTGATGTCTCAGACGTATCTGAAGTGATTTCTCCATTATATGATTTGGGAATTTCCGAACAAGAAATAAAATCAAAATGGAAAAAGCATTTTGAAAGTTTGTAATACTCCTAATTATTTTGTTGATGTCTTGAGTTTTTCCAATTTTTGTTTAGTTTTTTCATGCTCACCTCTTTCTTTTTCTAAAAGTAATTGAATTGCTTCTAGTTCTTTTTGTGCCATATTGAGTTTTGACTTTAATGAACTTACTACTGTACTTGCTGCTTCAATAATTCCGGCAGAATTTTTTTGATTTGAACCTTCTCCTTGGATGAATTCTCTTTCTTTAGGCGTTAAAATATCTGTGTCTTGAAAACGATCTTTTTTTTCTAATTCTTCTTTTGCATTATACAGTCTGGATCTTGCTTCATCTAGTTCTTTTTCATATTCTATCTGCAGTTTTTTGATGTTATGAAGTGTAGATTGTTCTTGTGAAACTTGTTTTTTAATCTGACCGTGTTCTTCTGTGATTTCTACTAACTTTTGTTTTATTTTTGAAAGATTTTCTTCAGTTTTATTGAATTTACTAATTGATTTTGAATCTTTGAGTTGCTTAGAATTTATAATTTTTTCTGTAATTTTTCTACATTCCAGTTGAGTCAAATCAAGTTCCATCTTTTTTTGATTAAGTTCTTTTTTAACTAACATCAGGTTGCTAACTATGTTACCATACTCTTCTTTTACAGTCTGGATTTTTAGTGTGATGCCATCAAGCTCTTCTTGTTTTGTTCTAAATTCATTTTGAATATTTTCTATTTCTGTCTTAATGTCTTCTTTTTGCTCATGAGTTGTTTCTTCGACTTTTTTCTTACCAAAAAGACCCATATCACTAGATGATTATGCCCAAAAGATGAATCTTTCTTTACTCTTTTTTAATACGGTTTCTGAAAAATTTTAGATAAAACCCAATACTACCAATAATCATTCCTCCTACCAATGCCATCGTACCTAATCCTGACATTTCTGGGTAGATGTTTGGTGCGAGAAATAACAATAATGCACCTAAAATTATCAGGGCAAATCCTCCATTGTTTTTTTGTCTGTTGTGTTCTTCGTGAACCATTATTATGCATACTCTGAAAGTGTTTTTGCTACTTGCTTTCTTCCAATGTCCAATATGAAAGGTCCTATCTTTGGTCCTTTTGAGGTTCCAAGTATTATTTGATATAATATTTTAAAGAAATCTTTTGGTTGCACGTCATTTGATTTTGCAATCTGATAAATTGTATTTTGAATGTCTTCTGGATCTTCTTCTGCACCAAGTACATCTACAAGTATCTTTAATGCCTTTTTTACGGAATCATCTAAATTGATCTGAATTTTTTCTTGCTGATCAAACTCATCTGAAAAGTTTCCTGCAAGATCAATGAGTTTTTCGATTTCTGGTTCAGGATTTTTTATTACTCCATAGTCTACTAATTTTTTCATTACTCTTTCTTTCCTGTTTTCTTTGAAGATCTTTGTTAATTCGATTAAGAGTCTATAGTTAACATGCATGCTTGATTGTTTTGGAGGACAAAGTAGATTTACATACTCGTAGAGTCCTTTTAATTTTGTCATCTTTTCTTGGTTATCTATTTTAATTCTTCCAAAGTAAATATCTTCTAATTCGTTATATTCATTCATCAAAGATGGAATATCTTCAAATCCTAGTTCTCGTGCACCTGAAATTCTTTTGTATAGTAATAATAGAATTGATTTTGTACTACCAAACTCTAACCATTTTTGTGCAGTTATGACATTACCTAATGATTTTGAAATCTTTTTTCCTTCCTTGTCTAAGAACATCTCATATTTTACATGATGGGGATGTGGGAATCCCAAAATTTCATCTGCTACCCAGTCATTCACCTTTACAGAATCCATTATGTCTTTTCCATATGCTTCAAATCTGATATCAAATGCGGACCATCTTGCTGCAAACTCTACTTTCCAGGCTAGTTTTCCAAGATCCTTTGTAATGTCTGCTTCTCCTTCGTGACCACATCCCTTGATCATTTTTGAGCCAATTTCTGTGTCATGGCATCTGTACTTTACTTTCTTTTCATCAGCAATGTATTCAGTAGATTCTGCTGTGTATAGCCGATTACAATTTGCACAAACTGGAAAATATGGAAGATATTTTTGATATTTTTCCTGCCCTACGAGTTCTGAAATTTTGTCTCCAATCTTTGAACTGTTTTGTAAGATTGTGTGGATTTGGTCTTTTAGCAGTCCTTGTTTGTAAGTATCTACAGCTCTTCTAAACTCATACTTTATTCCGACCTTGTCCAGCCCATCTAAAAGAATGCTGCTCATATGCATGCCATATGATTCATGACATCCGAAAGGATCAGGAATTAATGATACTGGTTTTGCTAAGTGTTCTTCTAGAGAATCCGGAAATCCTTCTGGAATTTTTCTTAATCCGTCAAGATCATCTGAATAAGCGATTAGCTCTGATTTGTAACCAAAATTTTCTAATGATAATTTTACTCCATATGCTCTTACTGCATCTCCTAAACTTCCAATGTGTGGAACACCTGATGCACCAAGACCACTTTCAACTTTTATGATATCTAAATTTCTACCAAGAGATTTTTCACGTTCAAGTAATTCATAAGTTAATTTGTCTATCCAAGTTCCCTTCCCAATAACTTTTTGCTCTGACATTTATTTTCACTAGTTTAATATTTTGGACATGTATGGTCCATATAACGAATACCCTAACTTTTGATAATATTCTCTTGTACCAACTGCACTAATTACTAAAATTTTCTTTGCATCAAACTCTTCTTTGGAAATTTTTTCTGCTTCTCTCATCAAATTTTTTCCTAATCCTGAATGCTGAATCTCATTTTCTCCTTTTTCTCCAAGTTTCAATGATTTTCCATAGACATGAATTTCTCTTACAATACAAGTGTCTTGTTCTATCTCATCTCTGTGAGCATTAATGCTCGGTTTTCTTAATCTCAAAAATCCATATATGAATTCATTTTTGTCCTCATAAGACAAGAATACTTCTTTCCCTCCTGAGGAATCATAATCTATTCTGGTTAGTTTCACATCTTTCCCATATGATTTTTTGTTACAAAGACCTGCTTCTCGGCATCTGATACATCTACATGAAAGCCCCTGTCTGGCTAAATTTTGATGGACAATTTGTCTTAGGTTGCCTGATTTTGGCCCTGCGATTATTTCATTTGGAGAAATCTCTCTTTGTATCCGCATGATTCTAACCCATTTTGGAACATTCTTTTTCACTTCTGTTAGTACTTTGATCATGTCTTCATCAGAATATGGAATGTATTTTCCTTGTTTATAGTCCTCATAAAGTGGTGTGTTTTCGATTACTAACGATGGATAAATCTTCAACATGTCTGGACGTAACAGTGAATCAGAAAATAGTTTTTTAAAATCCGCAATGTCTCCTTCTGGAGTCATTGTAGGTAAACCTGGCATCATATGCGCAACAATTTTGTAACCTGCATCTTTTGAAATTTGAAATGATTCTAAAACGTCATTATAGTTGTGACCTCTGTTGACTATTTTATAAACTCGTTCTTGTAATGATTGAACACCAATCTCTATTCTTGTGATTCCATAGTTTAACATTAAATCTACATGTGTTTTCTTACAGTAGTCTGGTTTTGTTTCAATTGTAAATCCTACATTTCTTATTACTGCATGTTCATTATTTGATTTGGCTTCTTGCAAATCTTTTGAATCTGTTCTATTTAGGGCATCATAACATGATTTGATAAAATTTTCTTGATAGTCTTTTGGCATAAAGAGAAAAGTACCCCCAACAATTACAATCTCCATTTTAGATATGTCGTGTCCAAATGCAATCAGCTTGTCAATCTTTGATGTGATTTGTAATTTAGGATCATATTCATTTCCAATTGCGTTAAGTGTAGATGGTTCTTTTCCTGTGTAACTATTTGGAGTATTAAATTCAATTCCGCCTGGACAAAATGTACATCTGCCATGTGGACATGCATATGGTTTTGGCATGAGTGCAACCACTGCCACCCCTGATGCAGTTTTAACTGGCTTTTTCAACAAAACTTTTCTTAATTTATTAAAATCAGATTCTTTTACCATTGATAGAATCTCATGATTTCTTGGAATTCTTTCTAGTGCGTATTTGGCACAGATTTTTATGATTTCTTGTTTTACCTGCTTTTTACTAGGCTCATTAATTGTCAACAGATTCTGGGTGATTTCACTGCATGCTTTAGAAAAAACAGAATCTTGTTTACTCATGAATTCTCATATTAATTTGGACATAAATTCGTTAAATAACTTGGCTTACCTAGAACCTATCTTCGCCTATTCGTCTTTCTTTTAGCTTTAGTTCCTCTTCTAGCTGTTTTTCTCTTTACAGTTCTTCTAGCTGTTTTTCTCTTTACAGTTCTTCTAGCTGTTTTTCTCTTTACAGTTCTTCTAGCTGTTTTTCTCTTTACAGTTCTTCTAGCTGTTTTTCTCTTAGTTGATTTTTTCAGAATACCACTTTTAATAATTTTTAATTCGTTTAGTTCTCCTTGAATTTCTTTGATCGTTGCAAGCATATTTTCTATGAATGAATCATTGTTTGTTTCAGTTGACATATCTTATCATTTAAATTTTTTTGCACGATTTAAGACTTTATGACTTGTAGTTTGAGCAACTAACATTAGATAAATTTACAATTTTTTGGTACTAGATTATCATAATGAATTCAAAAATTGTAATGATTCTATACTTTATAGAAAAAGTGTATGTCTGAAAAACTTTTTTTAATGTCATCTGTACGTAATTCAACCATTTCTGTCATTTCCGTCAAATCTTCATCTACAGGAAGTTTGCCATATTTTGCAATATAGTATCCAATAATTATTCCTATTACAACGCCCGCTTTGTGACCATACTTGAAATCATCCTCAGAGTTGAACTTCCAATGTTCTTTCTCACATTCATACGTTTGAATTCCATGAGGAATGAGACATTCATCAATCAACGATTTTATTTTCGCTTGAAATTCTTTTTCTAATGCCATTCTTTATCCCTCATCATCTCAAATAAAAAGCCAAAGAAATTGTTATACATTTAGCATCAATCTTACCAAATATACTCCTGTACCGATTGCTGTTGTTGCAATCATGTATGGCATTCCTTTTATGATGAAATCTTTGAACGCCAAGCGGTAACCGTGTCTTTCAACAAGTGCAATAGCAACAAGATTTGCGCTAGCACCAATTAAAGTTCCATTTCCTCCAAAATCTGCACCTATTGCTAAAGCATACCACAAAGGATTGTAGTCAAGCGTATCTAACCTCTTTGCTATGTTTGGGTCTAGTGAAATGTTTTCAATAATTGGAATCATTGTGGCAGTATATGGGATATTGTCAACAAATGCTGAAGCAAATGCTGATGACCATATAATCATGACCGCCGTTGCTTCAAAATTACCTCCAGTTACTGTAACTATTTGATGCGCAAAGAGTTCCAGCGCTCCTGTTAATTCAACACCTGATACAATAATGAACAACCCTGCGAAAAACATCAGGGTAGGCCATTCTACATGAGTAAATGATTTTGCTGGATTAATTCTTGTAATCACCAAAAGAATTGCAGCTCCTGCTAGAGCAATAATGGATACTTCCAAATCCAAAGCTCCATGGAACATAAATGCAATAACTACTCCGAAAAGAACTATCGCACTTTTTATGAGTAGTGCAGGATCTTTGATTTCCTTTTTTTCATCAATTTGCATAAGCTTCTCAACATTCTCTGGGTTTTGTTTAAGATCTTTTCTAAACAAGATTTTAAGAATCACTAATGATGCTAAAAATGTGATAATAACTTCTGGAGTCATATGGTATGCAAAACTCATAAAATCAATATTCGCAGCAGATGCAATCATAATGTTTGGAGGATCACCAATGAGCGTAGATGCCCCACCAATGTTTGACGCAAAAATTTCAGCAAGAATTATAGCTACTGGATTTATGTTCAGAATTCTTGAAACAGAAATGGTTACAGGAACCATTAGAAGAATCATAGTAACATTGTCCAAAAATGCAGAACCAACTGCTGTAATAACTGACAACAATAACATAAGCTTCCATACATTTCCCTTGGACAGTTTTGCCGCCTTAATTCCTATATACTGAAAAATTCCTGTCTCTCCAAGAATTCCAACAATTATCATCATTCCTAAAAGTAAACCAATTGTGTTGAAATCAATGGAACCTATTACAAAGTCTACAGTATCGTGTGCAGGAATTAGGCCAGTGTAAATTAGAATAATGATGATGATGAGTGCACCAATCATTGCAAGTGCTGTTCTGTGTATCACTTCAGTAACTAAAATCACATAAATTCCCATCAAAACTGACATGGTCATCGCCATTGCAATTGTAAACTCTAACCCAATCATTTGGGGTAATGTAAACATCATAATGACAACGCCAACAAGCGTGAGTCCTATTATTGGCATAATTTTTTGCAATCTAATACCCGCTCATTTTGATTAAAATTGAGTCTATTTATGCTATCTTTTTAGAGTTTACAAAGACACCTTTCTTTTTACTAACATGACCAATTTCATATGTGGTCATTCTATGTCTTTTGAAAATTTTTCTTATTTTTTTAACTTGATTTTTTGGTGAGATCAAACAAAAACCAACACCCATGTTAAACGTCTTGTACATCTCTTCTGGTTTTACTCCCTGTTCTTCGATCAGACCCATAATGGGTGGAATTTTTGGTAATGCATCAATCTCATACCCAATATTTTTTAATCGTAGTAGTTTTGTGAATGAACCGCCAGTGATATGTGCCAAACCATTTACTTTGCATTTTTGATTTACTTCTAAAACTGGTTTTACATAAATTTCTGTTGGGATGAGTAATGCATTTCCTAATACGCCCACTCCATTGATCTTGTCTTTCAAAGAATATTTTGTTAACAAAGCTTTTCTTGCAAGTGAAAAACCATTTGAATGGATTCCAGAACTTTTTACACCAATTATGACATCACCTGATTTTATTTTATTTCCTAAAACTAATTCTTTTTTTGAAACTAATCCTAAAACCATTCCAGCTAAATCAAACGAAAATCCTTTACCTGAAATTAAATCTGGCATAATTGCAGTTTCTCCTCCTACAATAGGCACCGCTGCTTTTTTTGCACCTTTTACTAAACCCTCTACAATTTTTTTAAATAACTTTACATCATTTTTGTTTGCAGCAATATAGTCTACAAATGAGATTGGTGTTGCACCAATACAGATTATGTCATTAACATTCATTGCAACACAATCAATTCCTATTGTGTCATATTTTTTCATCATATTTGCAATTACTACTTTAGTTCCAACACCGTCTGTATGTGTAGCCAAAAGTTTACCACCTGGAATCTCTACAATTCCTGCATAATGTCCAAATCCATGTGTTATCTTTACTTTTTTCTGAAGCTTGTGAGTTGATGTAATTAATTTACCAATTGCCGTTTGACTTTGTTTAATTTTAGAAATGTCTACACCTGCTTTTTTGTAGGTTAGAACCATAGTTTGATGCGTATTTGCTGTGAATAAAAGAATTTGCCTATTATTTTGATCACATATACATTCCAGATGTCTCTTCTCTATGCTCTACATATTTCTGAGACAGTTCCCTAAATTCTGATTTAATTCTCTCTTTGTCTTCTTTAAGCTCTGTTGTATCTATTTCCATTTCATAGAATCTATTTAGTGCTTCAATCAGAGTTGCTGCCGCAGCAGAATCAGGCATTGTCTTGTTTGCTTTTACCAATAGAGTCAAACCCTGAATTTCTCTTACTAGACATTCGTTTAGTATGCCTCCTGGAATGCCTGTGATAAATCCTTGAGGAATCACGCTGATGTCTTTGTCTGCCATTGTTCTTATCAGATCTTCTTCAGCTGCACAGTATGCTTTGTTATCATGTTCATTACTTGCAACCCCATCTAGGATCACAATTTCTTTGGATCCTTTTTCTGCTGCCCAATCTAAAATTGATGATACCAGACAGTAAAGTCCTTCCATCTTCAATGTAATCTCACAAATTATTGCACATATTGTTCCATCTTGATTTGCATAAAACCTAAATGGATGACGTAATCTGCCTCTCATGAAAACTGTTGATGGGGGAAGGTATTTTGATCTCATCACTCCAATCTGCTCCATTTTCAATTTTTCAATAATGTGATTAATTGCAACAGGACCTACAAGACCTGCTCCGACAAAGCCTGCAAAAATTATTGGATTTTTTAATTCTACTTTCTTTGTCTCAAAGACTTCTGCTTCAGGAAATTCTTTCTGCACATCTTGCGTCGATTTTTTCTGTCTAATTACCTTTATGCATGAAGAGATTCAACATGGTTTGACCCTTATCTGTAATCGAATAGATCACATTTGGCCCTACTGGTTCTTTTTTGATAAAGTTGTAATCTACGCATAGATGTAGATAATTCAAATATGATTTTTTCATTCTGATCTTTGATCTTGAATACAAATTCGAAAACGTCATAGAATTTCCTCTAAGCTGATACAACAATTTCAACAGAGTTAGTGTACTGTAATCTCTTGTTCTTGCTTTTACTGCATCAAGCACTTGCTCCTCTCTTTTTATGATGAAATCCTCAAATTGATCTGCCACTTCTAGTGGCACATATGTTAGTCTTGTTCGTACCATACTGTATGGTACGGTATATTACTTTATTAATCTTTAACTTGAGCTTTATTGATCTTTCTAGCTGATTTTTCGTACCTGAATTTTATGCTTGTTGACATTTTGTAATCCTGAACAACTCAAAAACCCTTTTGTGTTATAACTCATTTTAGCATTAGCTTGAATTGTTAAAATTGTGAAATTATAGTAAATAATCTCCTTTAAACAACCAAAATCTGAAAGTTCTTTGTGGAAGTAGCAGTAAATGTTATTCTAACTGTAGTTGGACTGGCGATGTTATGTTTTGGTGGAAATTGGCTAGTCAACGGCGGTGTTACTATTGCAAGAAAATTCAGAATAAGTAATCTTGTAATTGGAATGACTATTGTGGCATATGGTACTTCCACTCCAGAACTTGCTGCTAGTGTTGCTGCAGCCGGAGAACATAGTGCAATTATTTTAGGAAATATTATTGGAAGCAATATTGCAAACGTTGGTATGGTAATTGGTGTATCTGCAATTCTTGTTCCACTTGTAGTAAGAAAATCTATTTTACGAAAAGAAATTCTAATTATGTTGGGAGTTTCTCTTTTACTTGTTTTACTCTCAATTGATGGTGAAATTTCTCAGCATGATGGAATATTATTACTTGGTGGATTAGGAGTATTTGCATTTTATACATACAAAGATATAATGAAACATAGAGAAGAAAACAAAGAGAAAATTGAAAAAGGAAAAAACAACATATATCTAAAATCTGTAGGACTAATTGGAATAGGTATTACACTTTTGTATGTTGGTGCAATTCTTACAGTTGATAATGCTATAATTTTAGCAAAAGAGTTTGGATTATCAGAAAAAATTATTGGATTAACGGTAATTGCAATCGGAACATCTCTCCCAGAATTAATCACATCGATTATTGCAATTAGAAAGGGACATACAGATATTGGTATTGGAACTATCGTTGGAAGTAATATCTACAACATTTTGATGATAATGGGAGTTGGCGCTGCACTTGGTGGTGTGATGATTGACTCTGATGTTTATGTTGATTATGCAATAATGATTATCTTTAGTCTTTCATTACTAATTGCTATAAAAACTGGAATTATCAGTAGAGTCATGGGTGTCTGTTTAACTATTGGCTATGTTGCATATCTGGCAGTCACATTTTTCAAGTAACTTATGCCTGAATCTACCATTTAGATAGAGTTTACAGAAATATTTTCTGCTTTTATTGATGGTACAATAGATGGAAGTGATGCCCATTGAATAACATTTTTTTGGTTGTTTCCAATTTCTGAAATATTTTTTATCAGAGTTGGAAGGTTGTGGATTATTCTAACTGATTTTCCAGGTCCTTTTATCTCCCCATTTTCAATAATTCTTATCCCACTTCTTGCTGTACATGAAAAATCCCCTTTAATTGGGTTTACTGCATATGTGTACCATAATCTTCCAACTAACAATCCATGTTTTGTATCTTTAATCATGTCTTCTTGAGAACTATCTCCTGGATTTATTTTGAGATTGTGAGGTGCTGAAATTGGAATTGGTTCTGAACTTCTTCCCATAGGTGATCCTGATCTAGATGCATTGCCTGAAGATTGTTTTCCTTCTTTGTAACTATCAAAAAGATTCGAAAAAGTATTTTTAAAAATTCCCTCTTCAATCAAATTTCTTTTTTGAGTTTCTATTCCTTCATCATCTACAGATTTCGTTCCAATACCTTCTGGTATATGAGGATCATCAATCAAGCTAAGTTGTTCCACTGCTATTTTTTCTTCAAAATTATTTGAAAAACAACTTTTCTTTTCTGAAAATGTTTTAAAATTAAAATTAGATGCAACAACAAATGCAAATAATTCTCCTACTGAATACGGTTCAAAAATTATAGAATACTTGTCTGAATCAATTTTTTGCGGATTGATTGATTCAATGCACATAATTTTTGCATCATTTCCAATTTGTTCTGCAGAAAAATTTGATAAAGTTCTACCACTTGTATATCCTATTCCTGATACGGGTAAGGTCCCATATTCAGATTCTGCGTTAATGATTCCTGAAATGTATGTGGCCTTGTCATTTAGATTCAATCCATTAGAATTTGCTATCTCAAAATTCTCTGAAACTATGTTTAGAGAACCTGTAATCGTATTTACCTTATCATTATTTGCCGAATTTATCATATTTTGTGCGATATCCATTACTTTTGCACCGGAAATCTTCTCCAGTTTCTTATCAAATGTTCCATCAAGTCGCTTGAGTGTAGCGTCGTATGGTAATCCATCCCAAAAATCTCTTGGCTTGAGTTTTGATGATGTTTTAAATGAACTATCTATTTTTTCTTCTATCTCTTGTTGGTTGGTTGTTTGAATTGACGCAATTTTTTTGTCATGAATTAATCTTATACCATAATTTTCATCAAAGTTTTGCTTAATTTCTACAATCTCAGAATCTGTGATTCTTACAGTAATGATCTTCTTTTTTACAACAACTATCTCACATTCATTGATTCCTATGTTCCTTGAATGATTTAATGCCTTGTCTAAGGCAGACAATCATTTTCTCCTTGGATTTTTATAATTGAATTTGTTAATTTTAATTAATTCTACATATGATCCAAATTGAGAGGTATCTATGACTTTGTCAAGTCCATTCTCAATTTCATTTCCATTCTCAAACTTTCTCAGAATCTTGTAATTGGTATCTCTTTCTGCTGGAATTCTTCCAATTTCTTTTATCAGCCTCCTTATTTCTTTTGGTCTTAATAACTGACCATGCTCTGAACCTGCAGATGTTGATATACTCTCATTGATCAGCGTTCCTCCAAAATCGTTTGCTCCCCACATCAGTAATAATTGAGACATCTTTTGACCTTCTTTTACCCATGACATCTGAAGATTATTAATAGAATTATTCAACATTATTCTTGCAATTGCATGTGTGAGTAAAACATCATTTCCACTTGCTCCGTCTTTAATTCCTTCATGTAACTGATGTTTGTACATTGGTGCTTCATCAGGAATGAAATTTAGGGGAACAAATTCTGTAAATCCACCTGTCTCTTTTTGAATTTCTCTTAGTTTTGCAATGTGTCTTACTCTATGTTCAAGTGTTTCTAGATGACCAAACATCATAGTTGATGTTGTATTGATACCCATTTTGTGAGCAGTCTTGATAACCTCTTCCCATTCTTTTACACTGATTCTGCCTGGGGAAATTTTATCTCGAAGTTTCTGATCAAGAATTTCAGCAGATGTTCCTGGAAGTGTGTCTACTCCTGCTTCTTTCATTCTCTTCAGAAATTCTTTAATTGATGTATCTGATCTTTTTGCACCATATAGAATCTCTTCAGGCGAAAATCCATGAATGTGGATGTCTGGAATCTCTTTTTTGATTTCTCTGCATATGTTTTCATACAAATCTCCTTCCATGTCTGGTGGCAGTCCTGCCTGAATACAGACTTCAGTTGCACCTAATTGATGAGCCTCTTTTGCTCTTCGTACAATCTCTTCAGTTGGCAGGAAATACCCTTCTTCTTCTCGAAAGTCTCTACTAAATGCACAAAAACCACATTGCTTGATGCAAACATTTGTGAAATTGATATTTCTGTTAACTACGTATGATACAACATCGCCTACTTTTCTTCTTCTGATTTCATCTGCAACTAGCCCTACTAGATGAAAGTCGATCCCAATTGTATTGTATAATATCAAACCATCTTCTACAGAAATTTCCTTGTCTGATAATGCATTGTTCAAGATTTTAGACACTATTGGATCTGCATTTTTAAAAAATGAATCTATGTTAATTGTCATCTCCAATACTCCTCTTTTACTAGTCCTTCTTCATTTTCAATAACTGATATCTTTTCTCTTAACTCTTTACTAACAAAAGAAAAAAATTCAGGATATATTGGAAATCTACACTTTAATTCAAATCCTGCATTTTTTGAATTTTCATCTACTTTGTCAATTTTTGGCCAGGAGAATTCTGGATTAACAAAATCTGGAGTTAATGGCGATATTCCCCCCCAGTCATTTATTCCAACTGATAAGAAACTTTGATATGATTTTGGGGATAGATTTGGGGGAATCTGTATGTTCATCTCTGGCATGATGATCCTTGATAACGCCACAATTATTTTGAAATAGTTTTCATCAACTGATGGTACATTCTTCATCATTGTATCTGGTTTTGGTTGAAAATTTTGTAGAATCACTTCTTGAATATTTCCATATTTTTGATGCAATTGTTTTATTGCAAAAATTGAATCAATTAACTCCTCTACAGTCTCTCCAATTCCTATAAGAATTCCTGTTGTCATTGGAATTCCTAATTTTCCAGAATTTTTCAATACTTCTAACCTTGCTTTTGGTCTTTTACTTGCAGCTAAATAGTGTGGCATTCCTTTTTTTGTTAATCTTTCACTAATATTTTCAAGCATTATTCCCATTGATACATTTGTTTTCTTCAATTCTCTCATCTCCTCAAAATTCAGGTTACCAGCATTTGTATGTGGGAATAACCCTAATTCTAATGCAAGTTCTGATGCATGAATGAGATATTCAGCAGTTGATTTGAATCCATTTTCTTTTAGCCAGTCTCGCGCTTCTTGATATTTCTGTTCTGGTCTCTCACCTGTAACAAAAAGTGCTTCAACACATCTGTATTTTTTTGCAAGTTGTAATAGTTCAAATATTTGCTGTTTTGACATTAAGGACAGTTTTTCTTCTCCTGGCTCTGCTTTGTATGTGCAGTATGAACAAGTATCTTTGCAGAGATTAACTATGTTTAAAAATGCTTTTTTTGAAAATGTAACTGAATCTTTTTTGAATTTTTTTCTCAAGTTCTGCGCAACTGAAAAAAGTTCACTAGAGTCCTTTATTGCATTTTGATAAATCTCAATAATGTCTTGACGAGAAATTACTTTGTTCTCTAAAATATTGTTTAAACTCTCAGAGTTTAACACAAGCTTACTCAACAGAAAAGATTCTTGATTAGAAGTATTTATGCTTGTATTGTACTACTTTAGATTTGGTCTTTCTTGGAGAACAATTGTAATATTTGTCGTTCTATTATCTCTCAGAATCTCTAAAACCATCTCGTCTCCAACAGATTTTGCTCTTTGAAGATGTACCAAAATGTCATCAATCTTTCTAACTTCAATTTCATCTACTGATAAAATGATATCTCCACCTATTGGATAATTAATTCCTTGAGATTGAATGGTTTTTTCAGATCCAATCAATCCTGCTTTAGAAGCTGGACTATTTTCCACTACTGTCACTATCAAAAATCCAACTGCATCTTTTAGACCCAAAACTTTTGCTAGATCTGGACCAATGTCACGACCTGAGATTCCAATCCATGGATGTTTGTATTCTCCTTTCTCAATTAGAGTTGGAATAATTTTGACAATAGTCTTTGATGGTATTGCAAATCCAACTCCTGTAAATTCACCTGTTGTTGATTGAATTGCAGTATTCATGCCCACGACCTCGCCTCTCATGTTAAGTAATGGTCCTCCTGAATTTCCAGGATTGATGGCAGCATCCGTTTGAATTACATCTGGAATAGAATATCCTGAACCTGATGGAAGTAATCTTCCTAATTGACTTACTATTCCTGAAGTCATTGAACCTGATAATCCAAACGGATTTCCAATTGCGGCTATTGCTTCTCCTACTTTGAGATTAGATGAATCGCCAAGTGCTAATGGGTGTAAAAGTATCAAGTCTGCATTAACTTTGATTACTGCCAGGTCAGTATACTCATCTGTTCCAATAATTTCAGCATTATATGATCTACCGTCAAGAAATGTAACTACAATTTTTTCTGCATCATCAACTACGTGAGCATTTGTAGCTATGTGCCCTTTTCTATCAAAAACAAAACCTGAACCTAGCCCGCTTTCTCCCTCAACTGCTTCACTTCTTTTAACATTAACTCTTACCACTCCAGATTCAGATTTCTCAAAAATCTCAATTAATGATAAACTACTTGAATAAAGTGGAGTTACTTCTCCAACTGTACTTGGCGTATGACCATTACTAACTATGATTTCAGGTTTTATTGATTCTGGCGGTGATACAAATAGTACTGCAAATATGACAATAACAATTATGGCTCCAATAGCCCCACCTACAAAAACACCTGATTTGTCCATGAGATTTTTCATTCTCTGTTTTTCATCTAAAAGGCTTGCTATACGCTGATTGAATTTTGAGTGTGTTCTTTCATTGAATAGGTTCTTTCCTTCCATGTAACCGATGATGTACTCTTTGCATGAAGTAGTCCACTCAAAAATCCTAAAACTACTACTAGACCTCCTAGTGGCGCAAATAATGCATGAACAAATCTTAATTCAAGTCCAATTTTTACCTCAATTATTGCACCAATGTAAATTAGAATTGAAGCAATTGCTGCAGTAATACAAAGTATCTTTGTAGATGTGGTTTCTGTTGGCAATGATGCCGATATGGCAAATACAGGAAATGGAATAAATAACAAAAATAACACCGCAAAGAAAATACCAATTGCAATTTTTCCACTTTGAAGGTATAGTGGAACCATTAGTCTTTTTAATGCATTCCATAAAGTAATTTTGTCTCTAGCCCAAACAGCATCAATTAGATGTTCTCCTCTTACCATCTTTATTTTATATCCTAATTCTTTTACTTTTTTTCCAAGTGCACCATCTTCAATAATTTCTTGCTTTACTCCTTCATGCATACCTACTTGTTCGTATGTATTTTTTTTCAAAATGTAAAAACTTCCAAAGAAATAACCTGTTTTTTTTGATGGATTGTTTACATTCAATGCTGAAAATCTAGTATGTAAAAATATAGAAATCATTGGAAGTGTAATCTTTGTCCAAAAGTCAAACGTTAGCATTCTTGGAATAGTCGATAATGCATCTAAATCAAATGAAATTAAATGAGCTACTGCAAGTGATATTATATTTTTAGAATGTTTTGTATCTGCATCAGTAAACAACAAGAGTTCTCCTGTAGCTTTTCTATATCCCTCCATACATGCCCAGTTTTTACCCATCCATCCTTCTGGTTTAGGTCTTGCAGAAACTGGAATTATTTTAGAATATTTTTCTGCGTACTCTGAAATTATTTTACCTGTTGCATCATTGGATGAGTCATCAATAACGATAATTTCATAATTTTCATAATCTTGTTTAATTAACGAGTCTAAACATTTACCAATAAACTCTTCTTCATTTCTCGCTGGGAGAATAATTGAAACCTTGGGAGATGATTTTGAAGTATTTTCAAATTTGTCAAGATATGGTGTTAATCTAAATGAATCAACCATTGATTTGATGAGAAATACCCAAGCCCCACAAACCCCGATTAGAATTGCAGTTAGTGCATAATTGAAAACATCAATAATCCATTCCATGAATTTATCTCTCGATTTCTTCTTTGATGCTTTGCATTGCCTGCTCAGTGCCACTTTTGATGTGTTTTATAATCATACCTGTAAACATCCTCATCATCCCTGTTAGTTTTATGTCCCACACTGTACAAAGAATTGTTTTTTCATTTTTGGGAATGAGCGATATGATTTTTTCTCCACCTATGATGCCTTTTGTGAATTTTGCTTCTATCTTTTCTTTAGGAAAAAGTTTAACCTCTTGCAGGCATTTTTGATCTCTAAATGCTATTATGATCTCTCGTTTGACTGTGTTTCCCTCTTTCGACAAGTTTTTGACTTGTTTTGTTCCCTTCCAAAATTTTGGCTCGTTATCAATATCTGAAACAACATTCCAAACTTTGTCAACTGTGGCATTGATTTCAATTTCGACTTGAATTGTTGCCATGTTCTACAAACATTTGTTCCGCATTAAATATATTAGATTACAATTTGATTTCAAATAGACTGTGGTGGGCAACATGCCTAAAATCCGGAACATTAACTCCAGTTCCAATGGCATTTGCCATTCTTCCATCACAGTCAATTAATATTTGAAAGAAAATGAAACCCTCAAAATACATGCCAAAAATTGAAACTTTTGATGGTGCTGGCTTTTGGAAAAACGCATACGCTCATCAACGTGGAAAATTGTTAAAAAAAGTCAATGTTCCAGAAGATCAAATTATTCTACTAGTTAACAGAAAGTACATGGAGCTTCCTGCTGCTCTTAAATATGAAATCGAAACTAGTGGACTAGATAAAAAAGATCTACAATAAATTCGAAATTCATTTTAACAGGAAAAATCAGTGTTTGTTATGCCAAATGTATCATATGATGATTTTACAAAATTAGACATTAGAGTTGCAAAAATTATTGAAACTGAACCAATTGAAGGGAAATCTAGAATTATCAAAGGGAGAATTGATTTGGGAAATGACGACCATCGAGATGTGATAATCGGTGGTGCACAATACTATCTACCAGAAGATCTTGTAGGAAAAACAGTTATTGTCATTGCCAATCTGGAGCCAAAAAAGATAGCGGGAGTTGAATCTAATGCAATGTTGTTAGCAGCTGATGTTAAGGATAAGCCCTTTTGGTTGACCGTAAATGAATCTGTCCCTTTAGGAAGTGCTATTAAATAACCTCATTAATTTTTGAAAGCAAGTTCAAATAATCTTTCCTCATCTATATTTTCAAAGCAGGTCAGACGAATGATTTAATTTAGATTTGACAAGTGCTGAGTTTAGTGAATTTTACAAATTTTGATTTTGATCAGCTGTTTGGAATGACTGATGACACAAATCCAATAATGATGCTCATCTGGATAATTCCAATAATTCTTTTTGTGTTTTATGGGCAGCGCATTCAACTGTACATTACTTCTGGTGAAATCAAAAAAGGAATCAAAAAACTAGACAGATATAGAGAAGAATCAAGAAATGAACTAATTGATTATATCACTAAAAATTTGAAACCAACAGATAGTTCAGTGAAAAAAATAGACCGATTTTTAGATCATTTTACAATCATGCCTGTTGATATGGATCCTAATGGCATAGTTGACAAAGTAAGACATACTGTCAGATCGAGAGAAGACTATACCAGAAAACATGTAAAATTACTTTCTCCAGAAATTAGTGATTTGGAATTAACCAAAGTACAAACTTTACTTGAAATTGCTTCTTCGTTACAAATGATTTACAAAATAGTTAATCACATGTACTTGACTGCAAAAAAACAAAATAACTATCCTTTAATTCTTCCCCTTCAAATGCTTCTTCCTTTTGTGATGGAGCAAGCAGAAGCAATGAAAGAAGCAATTCCTGCATTTAAAGCAAGACAACCTGTTGGAGATGGAATTGGTCCAATGGTCGTAGGAAAAATGATGTTGGGTAGTGAAAAAGAAACTATTGCGTTTCAAACTGTTCTTGTAAAAACTGAATTTGAGGATAGGACATTATTTCTTTTAAAAGCTGATGGACCAGGTTCTACTGTTGGACGACCTGCTGATGCATTACAAACAATTGTTTCTAGCAACAAACTTGATGTGATAATAATGATTGACGCTGCATTAAAAATGGAAGGTGAAGATTCTGCATCTGTTGCTCAAGGTTTTGGAGCAGCAATTGGTGGAATCGGAGTTGATAGATTTCAGATTGAAGCAATTGCAACGAACAATAACATCCCCGTCTATTCTATAGTGGTTAAACAATCTGTTAAGGAAGCAATAACTTTGATGACAAAAGAGATTGCTGATCAAGCAGATGTTGTGCGTTCACAAGTTTATGAAATGATTCTAGAAAACACCACACAAGGTCAATCTGTGTTGATAATTGGTGTAGGTAATACTGTTGGAGTACCACAATGATGTTCTCTAAGAAAAAAATTACTATTGCATATACTGTTGAAAAATGTAAAAAATGTGGAATGCTAAGAAAAAGAAAATTCACTGAAGGTGATGTTTTATTTGCTGAATCATCAAATTGCACTTCATGTGATGGAGTGACAAGTATTGAAAAAATATTTGGCGAAACTATCGAATAATAAATTTTAAATTTTTTATTGAGTAATAGTTGTTATAGTCACTCCATTTTCAATTGGAATGAATGTATGTTCGGCTTGAGAAACTCTTTGTTCATTTACTTCAATAAGAATAGGATAAGCTTGCACTGCTTTTTTCTTAATCAAAATTTCTAGTAATTCTCTTGCCTTTTTTTCTTCCCATTCTTTTGTAATCCATCTTAATGCAAATGGTAGCATATTGAAATTTTCCCAAATAAAATCTAGTAGTCTATCTGCTTCAGAATCTTTTGTTTTCTTTCGTGAATTCAACGCAAAAATATTTTTTATTTGCCCGTTTCTGACAAATCCTCCTCCTTGTTCAGTTGTTACAAACGGTTCACATGCATAAGCAGAATTCTCTGAAAGGGAAAATCCGCCAATTGACCAAATGTTTGGAATGGATTTTCCAGCGTGTATTGTATATTGTTCTAATGAATGTCCACTAAGATTAGCAATTGGTTTGAATCCCATTTGTTTAATTGTGGATTCAATAGTGCGTCCAATATCACTTACCTTCACTCCAGATTTTATCATAGACATTGCATTTCTTAATGCTTCTTCAGCTGCTTGAACCAAGCCATCAAATTGAGTATCATAACAAACAGTTACTGCAGTATCCGCAATGTATCCATTAATCTGTACTCCAAGATCAATATTTACTAAGTCTGTATCTTTGATTGTAATTGGATCATTTGGTTCTGCAGTATAGTGAGCTGCAACTTCATTAATACTTGTATTTACTGGAAACGCGCATTTTGCACCTCTTTTTTTAATCTGTCCTTCAACTTCTTCACAAATTTCGTAAACTGTTTTTCCAATCCAATCTTTTACTCTGACTATTTCTCTTACTTCCCCCGCAATCTTTCCTGCTTTGATGTAATCTTCGATTTGCACATTTTTGATCTTTTGAGTACCATTAAAATGATTATCTGTGAAGCTTAAATTGGGCAACTTTTAGAATTTACTGGGATCGTGGTCTAGCTTGGTATGATTCTGCGTTTGGGACGCAGAGATCGCGCGTTCGAATCTCGCCGATCCCACCACTCATCATTATCTTATTATCAAATTGTTACACAATACTACTGCCGAGCAATGAGGAAGAGTTAGAGTAATGACTTTGAAATGAAGTAACTAATTGGCTCTGAGCTCCGGCATGTTTTTATTAATTCTATGATATTTTGATTTTATTGAAATTTGAAAGACGAGATATCCTTTTGATTGTAGGACTATTGCTTTTTATGGTTGGCTTGACACCATTCACTGGACTTGTTTATGCGCTAATTATAGTGATAATCATGTATTTTGGAATTAAAGTGTATGTAGGAAAAAGAAAACAATCAATTGAAAGAGATGTAGGAGAAGGAATCTGTATGGAGTGTGGTTCTAAAATATTCAATAAGAAATGTCCAAATTGTGACTATTCTCAGAAATAATTCATACGCATCCCTTAATACTGAAAAATTGAGTTAATTTTTGTTGGTTTTAAGATATATGACTTTAACAATAAGCTCAACTTTTCCTCAATTTCATTCTAAAATGAGTCTTTTAGTCAAACAAATCAAGGAACAACAATGAATCGGAATCTGTCTATTGTATTTTCTATCTTCTTACTTGTAGGAATTATAGTTCCTGTATATGCTCAGACAAGTTCTGATAATGTTGTAATTAACGAAGTAGAAATTAACCCTCCTGGAGATGATGCAGCAAGTGTATCTGAATGGGTCGAACTTTACAATCCTACTGATTCTGACATTGATTTAGGTGGTTGGGAAATAGCATCTACAACTGTTCTCAAAAAAACAATGACTATTTCATATGGCACAATAATTAAACCGGGACAATTCTTGACATATTCTTATCAGACTGTTTGGTTTACAGATTCTAGTGAATCTGTTGAACTTAGAGACGAAAATGGAATTGTTATTGATAAAACTCCTATAATTTCTGATATTAAAAATGACTTTACGTCTTGGCAGAGAATCTATGATGGTTATGACTTGGATAGTTCTGATGATTGGAAGTTTGTAATATCTACAACTGGTTCATCAAATGGAAAACTAATACAAACACAAGAATCAACAGAAATTACTGTAACGGTTTCATCAGAAAAATCATCTTATCTATTTGGCGAGGTTGTAGTAATTGAAGGGAATGTTTCTGAAGCAATCACTCCTGTAAAACCAGAGTTCACACCTGAATCCATTATAGTGAAAATCTCTGGTCCTAACTTTTACACAACTTATCAACTATATCCAGGTCTAAATCTAAATTATGAAACAACTCTCAATCTGCATCAAGTTCTTGGAATCAATGAAGGAACTTTTGACGTATCTGTTAATTATGGCGGGGCAACTGCAAACACAAGTTTTTCAGTAGGGTTTGAATTGATTGAACAGGAAACAAAAGAAGTTAGTTCACTTAGTATTACCACTGATAAATCTCAATACATTCCAGGACAAACAGTTTCAATTACTGGTTTTGCTACAGAAATTATTCCTCTTGAGGGAATGAAATTTACTGTCAAAGATTCTCGTGGCCAGGTAATCTATAATGGACACCTATTTCCAACTAATGGTGAATTTTTTACTACTATTTTCATTACAACTGTAGAACCTCACTATGGAACTTATGAGATTATTGCTGAATATTTTGACAAGTCTGCTTTAACTACTTTTGAGGTAGTCGAGGATATTAAAGAATCTGTACCAATTTCGCTTTGGACTGACAAAGAAGCTTATGCTATAGGTGACGAAGTAAAAATTACTGGTAGAGTAAACCAAGTTTGGATTAGTACATTAGACTTGGAGATTATACAAACAAAACAATCAGCATTAACCGCCTCATACTCTGGAACTTCCTCTGGATTTAAAATACAAGACGGAGTAAGAATAATGGGAGATGGCTTTTTTAGTTACACTTTCACAATTCCAGACAATCAAATTAGATTAGGTGATTATAGAATTAGCGTTTGGAAGGATCTAGGCTCTGCAACTAAAATTATTCATGTTGTTCCAAATCCCGATGAATTTGTTGCTTCTAATGAAGCATTAACAATTCTTTCTGATAAAGAAATCTATGAACTTGGCGATATAATGATCATTACCGGACTTGTCAAAGACCCATTTGAAAATTCAAGTTATAAAACTGGCTCTTCTGTCAAAATTTCCATTTCTCATGAAGATGGTTCTCCTCTAGAGATTATCGGTTTGCCAAAAGAAGCAAAAGGAGGATCAAGAGCAGATAGTGGTGTTGTTGTTTCCTTTGATTTTACAGCAGTTCCTGAAACTTCTGGAAATTATTCAGTTCAGATTGATGTTGCTAAGCTTATCTTTGCTGATGGAAACTATGTTGTAAAAGCACAATATTTTGACAACACTGCAACAAAAACTTTCACAGTCATTAATTCACTTGATTTGAAAGATGGAGCAATCATTTCACTTGACAAGGAAGTTTATGGTCTAGGCGAAACTGTCTATCTAACAGGCATACTTCCTCCTACTGGTGCTAGAAGTGTTGATATCTCATTGACAAAGCCAGATGGATCTGTAATAAATTCTGGCACGTCAATTGACAACCAACATTTCTCATGGTTCTGGAATACTCCTATTGCTGAAAAATATCAAAATATCAAAACCGATGATGGACGCGATATAATAAAATCGAACTTTGGAATTTACAAAATTAGGGCAGCTACTGATTCATCCAGCATAGATCTTTTCTTCAAAGTCTCTGCAGATCCAGAAAATGACTCTTTGTCTACTACCCCTCTCTTTGTGTCTACTGACAAATCACTGTACAAGGTTGGCGAAAAATTAAAAGTAATTGGAAATGTTATCAAACGTGACCAAGGTGATGAAGGGTTAGTTATTCCAGAAAGAGTACATATCACAGTACTTGATGGAACTTTCCCATACAAGAAAATTCATGAATCTTCTGTTTATCCAAATCAAGGCGGTGAATTCTCAACTATCTTTGAATTACCTGTCACAATTTTTAGTCAAGGATTCTATACTGTAAAAGCACTTTACACCAGTATTCTGGCTGAAACAACATTTAGTGTAACCAATGATTTTGTTTTCGGTCTTGACGAACCTATATCTCTTTTAGTATCTACTGACAAATCAAAATATCATCCCGGTGATACAGTAATAATTAATGGAAAACTAAACAAGCTAATCTATCTCGAAAAATTTGACGTAAGTGTTATTCAAAAAGCAGATACTGAGATCACATGTGGTTCATTTATTTGTGGAATACATGTAGGTCCTGTAACTTCTATTCGTCCAAGTCCATCTGGTTCATTTACACATGAATTTATAATTCCTAATTTTGTGTCTGCTGTTGGATCATATGAAGTAACAGTTGATGTTGACTTTGAGATAAAATCCGTTCGCTTTGATGTAATTAAAAAACCTCAAACTACTATAATTGAGAAAGAAAACCGAATCTCTGAAAAAATAATTACTATCTTTACTGAGGAAAAAATTATTGACAATGTAACTGTTGCCCCTAGAGTTCTTTCTGGTTCTTTGATTACTACAAGAGGAGATGAATTCAACGTGAATCTTAAAGTATCAACGGTAACTGGCACATGTATTATTGGCTCTGATGCTGATTGTCTAGTTAGAGAATCTACAAGAAAACAAGGACAGATCTATGATGTTGTTGAAGTTGATGGAATTAGCCTCAATGTGAGATATAGTGGTCCAGATGTACGCCTAGAAAAATTCAGCATTCTACCTGAATCCTCTTCTGCATTTTTACCTGACACAAATTGGAATGTTGAAATCATTAAGGATGACCAAGTTTCACGATTCTACTACAAAGTCACATACAAGTCTCTAGAGTAAATTCAAAATACTATTCATTTTATAATTGAGTGAAATGAAGTTACAAGTTTTGATGTTTTATCAAGATGATCCGAAGAAATGTACAGCTGCAAAGATGGTAAAATTTGGTCTTGCTCAAAATATCAGAAAAATTGGTAAAAAAGGATTAATTTTAGATCCTTTTTCTAAAAAGACTCTGTTACCTAAAGATAAATCTTTAATCAATTCTATTGTTGGAATTGACTGTTCTTGGAATTTGACAGATCAAACATTTTTTAAAAAATTTAATGGAATCAAACGAAAACTTCCACCATTACTTGCAGGAAATCCTGTTAATTATGCAAAACTAAGTAAACTAACCACTGTAGAAGCATTATCTGCATCATTATTCATTTTAGGTTTCAAAGAACAAGGTTTTGAATTACTTGACAAATTCAAATGGGGACATACTTTCTATGAACTTAATCAAAATCTCTTAAACGAATATTCAAAACTTGAAAGTGAAGACCAAATAGAATCAATTCTAAAAGATTTTAGATTGTTATAGACGCTTCTTCTTTAGATAAATCCCTATTCCAATAACGATTAGTATTGGAATAATCCAAATCCAATACTCTGATTTATTTTCAGTTAATTCCATGTTGCCAGACAAACTTTCTGGTAACTCCGATTTGTCATTAGTTACAATAAAACTTGATTCATAAAAATCAGGTTTTAACACAGAATTTGAAATTGCAAATATCTTGATATTGTTTGCCCCTATTCCCAAATCTTTTGTATTCTCTGAAGGTACAGTAATAGTAATACTATTTCCACCTATTTTGAGAGTCTCTGATGATATTATTTTCCCTTCACTATTTGTCAAAAAGTATAGAATGGAGTCTGAGCGGTCAGCCTCAACTATTATTTTCAATTCTTCCCCTATCTGAATGATCTTTTTCATTTCTATGTTCTTGATGATTGGCAATTCAGGCATTTCAAATTCTGCCCATTTTCCAATCTTAAATGGATATGAATCATCATCAAATGCACTAACTCTAATTGTCCGTGATTCTGGAGAATATGATTTAAAATAAAATGGACCATTACTAATTACTGCATGATTGTTAGATTCAATCCATTCTATTGAAGAATCATACCTATTTTGAAAATATTGAGAATTCTGATAATTTCCTTTTAACGATACAGGAATGTAGTCTGAATCTTTGAACTCTTGCAAATAATCTTTGATAAGATTTGCATCTTTTGGAATAATTAGTGATAACCAGTTTACATTTTTACTTGTAGCTCCAGATCTTGAAAATGATACTTTTCCGTCCATTACTGCCTTCTCCATTGCAGATGAAATTTCCCATGGCACTGAATTCCACAGTACTGCCCAATCTGCAATCTCCCCTTCATCAAAATGCCAATAGTCAACATAAACTTCAATTGAATCCTCATCAATTGGATTTACTCCAATGATTGTTTGAATAATCTGAGAAGCTCTTGGAGTAAATTCTGTGTCAAACGTTCTATCATTCTCATCAGTTCGAGTTCCCCACTCTATTGTAAAATACAGTGAGTGCATAATGTCATTCATATCCATTTCTTGTCCATTATGCCAATTACTAAATTCATAATCAAATGTTACCTTACTTGTTGCAAGTGTATCTGAAGCAACATTCACCCATTTTTGTAATGATGTATTCCAAATTATTGCCTCTTGAGGAACACGTAGTTTCTCACTCGGTCCTGCAGTTTCAACTTGCCATTTTGCTCTAACAGGAAATGTTTCTCCTGTAAAAGGGTGCTTGAATGTTGCAGGATCTGAAATTATTCCCCAAATATGTCTACTATAAGTATCCGTTAATCCCATAACTGGATTCCACGCTCCTTGATAAATCTGTTTTACACCAATTACAAACTCATTATTATCACTTTTAGCGTTAATGGGAGTAAATCTACTTGGAACTCCAGCACCAAAGTCATTAACTATTCCCTTAACTTTTTCATTTGCAACATATTGATCAATTTTGCTTGCCAAAAAAATTCTAACCGACTCGTTAACTCCTTCAATAACTGCTTCTTGAATCAACTGTGATCTTTTTTCTGCTGATTCAAAACCCCCAGTGAATATTTTCTGAGTAAGCGTGTCTAATCTATCATTTTTGTAATTCCAGTATGACGGATTGTTAAATCCTGGCATGGTTGAAAACCAAGGGGCATACATCTGTCCTAATCCTACAGAATCATATCTTACAAATGCAGAACGTCCCCATCCTTCAGTGTATAAACTCCATTTCAAATCTGAAGGATTTGAGCCATAAACAACAACAAATGCTTTGTTCAGATCCCCAAAATCTTTTTTGACTATAAATCCAATTTTCTGTAATTCAGCTGCTAAAATCTCACCTATTGATTTTCTGACTATATCATCACTTCTGATAAAAATTGTAATTTCAATTGGTTTTGTATCAATTTGCCATCTATCATCAATTTTAACAGCTCCTTTTTCTTTTAGTACCCTAGAGATAATTTCTTCTGCAAGTGCAGGATTGTATTTGAAATTAAATGTCTCTAGTTGTTCAATAACTGTAAAATATTCTGGATCAGATGGACCATAGTAAGAAATAATTGGCTGCCCATAACCTCCCATCAATTCATTTACAATTAACTTTCTATCTATCAAATAATTTAGAGCAAATCTGATATCTCTGCTTGAAAATGGATTAAATTTTTCAGATTCTGCAGGATTGACTAGAATACTATATGATCCTCCTGTAGAATCAAAAACTTGTAATCCCTCTCTTGCCTGATAATTTTCTAATCTGTCTGGCGAAATTGTATAATAATAAACATCTAGATTTCCGTTCCGTACTTCCTCTAACGCCGTATTCTCATCTAGATACTGAATGAATTTTACTGAATCAAAAAATGTGCTTTTTTCTGCAAATGATTCATCATATAGTATGGTTGCAATTGAAAGAACTAGTATGATAGCTAGCAATTTTTTCACAATCCTAATTTAAAATGCTTGTAATAAAATCTATTTCATAATACTCTGAAGTTATTATCTCATAAAACCTATATCACTTACGTGAATCAGAAAAAACAGTTGAAAATTCACCCTAACATAATTATTGGATTACAGGGAATTATTTCAGGTGGAATTTCAGTAGAGGATTTTTCTGCTGTTACGACGCTGAATGTCACAGACTCAGAAATAATTTTAGATGAATTCATAAAAAATGATATTGGAACAAAACAAGACAATTCATATTATTTTGAAGATGGCGATAAATTAAAAATTGCTGTTGCATTACTTGAGAATGGCCTTCCTATTGATGAAATTTCAGTTGCGTTAGATTGGAAAGATTTTGAAGGTTTGACTGCAGCAATTTTGACGTCTAAAGATTTTACAGTGATCAAGAACCTAATTCTGACCAAACCTAGAATGGAAATTGATATTATTGGTATTCGATTAGGTGTTACAATTTTAATTGATTGTAAACATTGGAAGCGTTATAGCATTTCATCATTAACAACTGTTGTCAAAAAACAGATTAAACGGACAAAACACTATGTTGCAAAAACTCAGGGAGTAATTGCTGTACCTGTAATTGTTGCATTGTATAGCGATAAAGTGGATTTTATTGAAAACGTACCCATAGTGCCTATTTTCAAATTTTCTTCATTTATTGATGAATTTTATGGAAATCTTGATCAAATGAAGACTATAGAAACAAACTAGTTATGAAAAAACACACTGCTCCAATCATAAATCCTTTTGATAGTTTCAAAGAATTATCAAGTGCTTTAGAAAAGTCCTCAAATATTCCCTGCCCCATAATTTTTACATCTACTTGGTTTTCCAATATTTCATACTTTGCCGATGTTGTTTTTGTTTCAGCATTTTTGGCAATGTTCAAAAACCATTTTGATAATTTTTCAGATCCTGTAACCAAACCTAATTGATAGTATCCATTTCTGTTTCTAGCTTTAACCGGTGCATAATGAGTATCTGATGTGCAAATCTCTAAAAGATTATAGTCTCTTTTTGCAAAATTTTCTACGATTTTCTCCCTTACCCCATTTTCCATATTGTTCGCATCTGCCCATCCTATGAAGTATTTTTTATTATTAATTTTTAGACATATTATTCCAAGGCCACCCATTCCCAAATCTTCAGACCAGACATCCATGTCATCAGAATTTGCATATCCAAATTCAATTGGGTAATTCTCTTTTGTTATTAATGAATCTAAACAAGACTTGGCAGCATTTAACATGTCTTCTCCATCCTCTTTTGAGATTTCAGAACCCATTGCATTATGGCTATCAACGATCATTGTTCTTATGTAATCTCGATTTTTTGCATACTGCTCTATTTCTGTTTTCATGTAACATGGAATATCTTCCATTCCATGTGGCGATAAGGACAAAAACAATAATGGATTTTTCCCAAATAATAAACCCGCGACCCTTGCTTTGTTAATTTGAACTGTTACTGGTTCTGTGCAAACAATTCCTTCTTCTTTAACCTCACTGTTTCTTAGATTTTCTAGATAGTAATTCACTTCATTTTTTGAAGGTAAGTTAAGTGAATGATCTGATATGCTATGTAATACCATGGCTGATGAATTGAAATTTTTGTAAATTAGATAAGGTATGTTGCTTCCTCCTACTGGATGATACGGTCCTGGATGAATTTCTGGTAAAATCATCCTAAATTCTGTATTCCCATTAGACGATAACAACCTTATTTGAGATGTAGATACTTTTGTCTCACTTGAGCGTTCTTCCATCATCATCTCTGCTTCAGTAAAGTCATTTCCTTGTGAAGCCAAATATGCTTGAATTGTTTTATGCGTACTGTGCATTCCCGGTCTTCCAGCTTTATCTGTTAATAATGACCAAGCACTAGCAATGATCAAAAATGTTATTCCATATCCTAATGACAATGGATTTGTAAGCATTGGAATCCACATGTCTTGTGGAATTAATACTAGAAACATTGCAAGTGGTTGTATCAAACAAATTGCCCAAATCTTTTTGATACTAACTCCTAGAGTAGTTGTAAAAACACCAATTCTTATACTTGCAAACAAAAACATTCCCAATGTTATAAAAAACAAAGATGTTTCTTTTGATAATACAACACTTGCTAATAATCCCATTAACAGAGTTGCCACCCATAACAAGTTTGCAAAGAGTGATACGTGAAGTACTTTAGAATATTCTTTCTTTTTTGTAAATCTAGTATCAAGTAATTGTGTAATTGCTAAAACCAATATGACTAGAGGAATTCTAAACAAAAAATCTTCTGAACCAAGATATCCCAAATATGTTGTAACTGTAATTACTACTGCAGTAATTAATGAACCAACTAAAGAAAAGTAATGTGATGATGGATTGATTAGAGTAAGCGAAAATCTGTTGTGAATATTTGAAACATCATCTGAAGCTTTTTGCATTGTCTTTTCACGGAGATAGAAAGATATCGATTAACCATGAAACTACAATTAAACTAATGGGAATTGTTACTATAATTTTTGGATCTACTTTGAATCCTCTTGTCTCATCTTCAAAGAATCTCATGAGGCCGCCACTTGATGCTGGAAGCGGTGCTGCTTTGCTCTTTTTACTACTCATAACAATTCAAAAACCTGAATTTTAACATAAAAACCTTATTCTATGCCTGAAATTTGACCTTAAGACAAAATTTCTGTCTTAAGATAGTACAACTCTATGATTTCAGATTTCAACTCCCATACAATTGTTGATTATTGTCAATCCTTCATTTTTTTTCTAATTTCCAATAACAAATTGATCGATTTTAGAATCTCTTGCTGTTTTTCATGATTATTTTCCTGTTTAAGTTCGTTTGATAACGATTCCATCTTTTTTTCTAGAGTTTCTTCTAAGGATGTTCTTTGTTGGGGTTTTTCTTTTGGAATGTCTTTTTTTTCAGGTTCACGTCCACAACTGATGCACAACGCATACCCATCTTTCATAACTCTTACCCCTTTACAATATGGACAATGTTCACTAAGCAATGTTGCACCTTTTAGCAACATTTCAACTGCTTTTTTTCTGAGATCTTCTGACACAGTTTTTCTTTGATTTTCTATCTAAAAAATTTGTTTGTTTTTAATTATTAATTTGCATCCAAACAAGGCTTAATAGTGCGTAGAAGTGACTTTATTTCGAACGAATGGCAGTAATTTGTAATGTTTGTGGTCTTCCAGAAGATTTGTGTGCTTGTGGTGAACTTGCCAAAGACAGTACAAAAATTATAATTCGATTAGAGACTAGACGATTTAAGAAAAAGGGAACCATGATAGAAGGATTAGATCCTAAAATAAACAATTTAGAAAATGTTGCGAGAAACCTCAAAAATAAATATGCTTGTGGCGGAACTGCCAAAGAAGGCTATATCTTCTTACAAGGCGATCATAGAGAAACCATCAAAGAAACTTTGGTTGGCTTGGGATTTCCTCAAGATAGTATAGAATTACATTAGAACAAATTGCACAATTCACACAAAATTCTCCAAGCTATTGGAATTCCTTACAGTGCATTATTATCTGTAATTTGTGGTTTACTTCTTGTTTCATTTCCAATTGGAATTTTTGTTGTTTTTGAAAGTGAAATTGGTGGAGATATCAATTATGAGTATCCAATTACTCATTTAGAAATTTTTAATGGAACAGAAATGTATCAAGCCTCAATTGATGTCAGTATTGGGGATGTGTTTGTTATATTGTGGACTTTTTATGTTGTAATTTTTGTAATTGCAATGTTAGGTCCAAAGCATGGATTTTTGAAATCCCTTTCACCGATAATATCTTTTGGAAAATATGACCCTCAGTCAAACTACCTGATTAGTGTAACAACGTGGTTTTCTATTTTGATTTTGATTTCTGTATTGATTAATTTTGTTCAAGAACAATTTGGTATTGTAACTATTCCGCCCTCGACTGATAATGATCTTATCCAATTTTTTTATGCAAGTATTGCTCCATTGACAGAAGAATTTGGATTCCGTCTAATCTTAATTGGGATTCCAATATTTACTATTTATTCTCATAAATCTTCTGCAAAATATTTTATCAAATGTTTATGGAACCCCAGTACTTTAGATATTCATGATTCTAAAAAAGCAATTTTCTTGATTGTTTTTGTTGGAATTATTTTTGGGTTTGCACATATTGCTTTTGGTGAATCTTGGAGTGAAGGTAAATTTGCTCAAGCCGCAGCAAGTGGAATTATTTTAGGATGGGTCTATCTTAGATATGGTTTTGTAGCTTCGCTTTTAATTCATTGGGCTACAAATTATTTTGTATTTTCATATGCAAATTTTATTTCTCAGTTAAATTATATTTCAATTGAGGGTGCATTTTCTCATTCACTAATGTCATCATTAGAATTACTGTTAGTAATTACAGGTACTCTATCAATTTTTATATTATTTCTAAGTAGATTTTATTCTAAAAAAGTAACTGATTTAGAGATTTAGAGCTACTTTCAAGCCTTTGTATCTATTTCTAATTGTAACCTCTGTCACTCCTGCTGCTTCAGCTACGTCTCTCTGTGTTTTATTTTCGCCATTTGTTACACATGCAACATAAAGTGCAGCTGCGGCTAATCCCATTGGATCTTTTCCTGCAGAAATTTTGAGTTCTTCAGCACTCTCTAAAATTTTTGTTGCTTTTCTTTTTGTTTTTTCAGATAATCCTGCCTTACTCGCAATTCTTGAAATACATTTGATCGGATTAACCACCGGCATTTTTAAATTTAGTTCTCTTAATAAAAG
Source organism: Nitrososphaerota archaeon (assembly GCA_022573895.1). Classification (GTDB taxonomy): domain Archaea; phylum Thermoproteota; class Nitrososphaeria; order Nitrososphaerales; family Nitrosopumilaceae; genus Nitrosopumilus. The sequence continues at coordinate 24,841 of JACZTB010000006.1, read as the reverse complement.
ACGATAACATCTAGCAATGTCTTTTCGTTTAATGTTACTTGCTTGCCCAATGTCTTTTAATGTTCTAGGAGTTTCTGTATCTCTACATGCTGCATAGAGTGCTGATGCAATCAATGCTGAAATGGAACGTCCTCTAACAAGTCCTTTTTCAAGTGCTTTTCTGTAAATGTATGCAGCTTTTTCAATTACTGCATCTCCTACTGCAAGTTTGTCTTTTAGTCTATCTAATTCACTAAATGCTTGTCTAAAGTTTCTATCTACTGGTTCATGAACTTGACTTCTACTATCCCATGTTCTGAGTCTTTCAATTGTACTTTTCATAGCAGCAGAAAGTGGTTTTCCAGTTGCATCTCTATTTTGTGGATTGATGACAGTTGCTAATCCCATATCATGCATAGCAAGTGAAGTTGGAACCCCTGCTCTATTTTTGTTTTCACCCTCATTTCCGAATGATCTCCATTCCGGTCCTGACTCGTCCACTTTATCAATAATCACAAATCCACATTTTCCACAAAAATTCTCGCCAGTACTGGCGTCTGTAACTAGGGCACCTTGTCCACATCTTGGGCATTTTTCCTTTGTATTTTCTGTTTTAACCATTTTATATTCACCAAAACCTTTAATGATAATATTTAACATTTTCTAATTCATTACTTATAAGTTTGTTGAAGGTAATATGGAAAAAACACCAATTTTGTTATTTTATTGATAAATTCTATTAGTTTGTACCCAAAATTTTTTTGATTTTTTCTTCTATCTGGGGCTTTTCATTTTGTTCTAACAGAAATTTCAAATCTTCTATATTGTCTACATCCCACATGATTCTTTTTACAAAAACCATTGCGACATTTAGTGTGTGTACTTTGGCGGTATTCATATGAATCTTGTAACTGTCCTCATCATAATGTGTCTCCATCAGATCTATAGGCATTCTTACAAGTGCGTTGGTCCCATCAAATCTTCTTGATGGTACAACTATTGCAAAGTTTGGCGCCGCCTTATAGTTTAACATAAAATCAATATCCTGAGTTTTGATGTATGGGATATCCTGAGGAAATACGATTGAAGCATCAAAATTATTTTCTAAAAGATACTTATCTGCAAGCGCAACTGCGGTATTGACGCTTTCTTCTTTTTCATCAATTATTGTAATTGTGTTAAATTTTTTTCCAATCTCTATAGCTTTTTCCTCTTTTGTTACTAAGATTGATCTTTCAATTTGTGGTGATATTGATATTGTATGTAGGATTTCTTCTAACATTACTTTACACAAGTCTTCTATTTGATGTGGAGATAAATCTAAACGAGTCTTTGCATTAGAGAAAGTCTTTACAGGAATTATTGCTGCTATTTTCAAGTTATACGTGTACTTGCTTTAAGATAAAATTCGCTAATGCATCTTCAGCTATTTTATTTTTCATAGTAATTTTTGTTTCAAAAACTTTCATGTCTAAACTCTGAATTTTCTTTATCAGTATTCTGTCTTTAGTATCTACAATGATATTTGAACAAACATCAGAATACATTTTCGCTAATCCATAAGCGTTTGATTCTATTCCTGCGGCTTGCATATATTTCGCTGCAGGTCCACTAATTGCATTATCTCCAATTAATGGGCTAACTGCTACTACCTTTTTCTTTATCTTTGATAACTCTTTTTTAATTCCTTTAATCTGAAGCATTGGTCCAATTGATGTAAGTGGATTTCCTGGAGCCAAAATTACCATGTCTGCATCATGTATTGCATTAACAGCTTCAGGATTTGGACGAGCTTTCTCTGCCCCAATATATTGAATTCCGATAATTGGATCTTTTCCTCTATGTTTGACCCAGTATTCTTGCAAATGTAATTCTCCTTTCTCTGTAGTAATTCTTGTCTCAATAGTGTTATCTGTAACTGGTATGATATTTGCAGCAACTGCAAATTTGTCGCACATCCATTTTGTAATGTCACTTAGATTCTTTCCATTCTTTAACATGTTTGTTCTAATCAGATGTGTTGCAGCATCTCTGTCTCCTATTCTAAACCAAGTTGGTTCTCCAAAAACTTCCATTTGACGTAAAAAATTGAATGTATCTTTTTTAATCCCCCAACCTTTTTCTTGATCAAGTAAATCTGCTAAACCATAAACAATAGTATCTATATCTGGACATATGTAGAGCCCATAAAGCCAGTAATTGTCTCCAACATTGCTAATTACATTGATTTTTGGTTCTTGAGAAACTAAACCTCTAACAAGTTTAACTGAACCTGTCCCACCTGCTAAAACTGTAATCATATCATTTTCTCCTAAAACTGCAAAGTCTTCTTACATCACTCAATATTACTTTTTCAAAAAATACCGATCATTTTTTTGGATAAGTTTATTACTTTAATGGCCTTGATTTTTCTCGTGTCTAGGGTTATTATTTTAACAATCCTACTTGTAAGCCTTATCGTTGTAGGTACTAGTACTCCTACATGGGCTGCACAATTAGATGCTAGAATTAACCCAGACAATGATTCATCTCCGTTTAAAATGAGTTATCTCAAAACTATCTTTATCGAATACCCAAACGGTGGAAATCTATTTGATGAATTACGTGGGAAAGTATGGACTATATCCGGCACTGCTGATTCATCAAATCCTGGAGTTCAAAATTTAATAGCTAAACTTAATCAAAAAATTATTTCTGATGGAAGCCAAGTAAGAATTTCAGACTTGAATGTCACTTATGATATTCATCTTAAAGCAAGAAACATCAGTACATCAATTGATTATAAAGTAATTCTAGAAGGAACATTAACTAATTATGTAATTACAAAAGATACTCAGAAAACTTTAGTTGATTTGGGTTGGAGGGGATTAAGCGTTGATGGTGAAATTTTAATTGACGGTGTGGACATCAATATCCCAATAAACATTCTTAGAGACAAAGAACCACAAGTGTATACGTTCTTTGCTAGAACTGAAGCAGAAAATGTTCTTACCAGACCTCTCATTAATGCAGACTTTATTTTAGAACAACCAATGACAAACTGGCACTTTTTGTTTGATCCAACAGGAATCAACGTAGATGCTGGAACATTTGGATTGGATGAAAGCATTTCCGGATTTGTTGTCTCTATCTGGACTATGGGAGAAAGCAGTATTAGAGAAGGAATACAAATTGAAAAAATCTATGAAGCAGAGATAATGTCTGACCAAAAATATATTATTAGAAGTGTACAATCTGCTGATCAAGGTAGCTTAGCATTAATTGGTTTTGGTGCATTAGATACATTGGATGAAATTGAAATTGCAGGAGTCACCCCAAGACCTCCATCTGGATATGCAACAACTTCAACTGGTGGCTTTCCAATTATGATAGTTTATGGCATGGCAGGAATGGCAGCTCTTGGAGGAATTGGATTTTTTATTTATAGTAGCAGATCACTCAAAAAGATACCACAAGGCCAACAAGGAATTGATCCTAGTAAATTAGTAAGCTATCAAACTAGTGCATCATCTGGTGGTTATCAAACCAATAGAGGCGAGGCACAATTAAGAGATGATGCTGAATATCAAAAAACAAGAAGTGTTTATGGAGATACTCCACAAACGAGTCCCCCTCCACCACAAAGCCCTCCACCACAAAGCCCTCCACCACAAAGCCCTCCACCACAAAGCCCTCCACCACAAACAGCAACTCCTACCATGGTAGATCAAGCCTGTGGTTGCGAAGCAGATACAGGTGATCCTGATTACTCATGTGATTGTGCAATGCAAGGACATTGTATATGCAGTGCAGATTGCAAATGTGGAACCGACGTTTGTAAAGAAGCTGTAGGACAATTGTCGTAAGATATCTAATTACAATCTTATTTTTTATTTTTAAAAAATTATGTGTGCTGGGAGTAACCCTCCTTCTGTTTTCACGATATTTCGCTTTGCAGCCTACCTGAACTTGGTACAGGAACCTTGAGTTCTGTTTGGCCTTGCTCCATGTGGGTCGGCTTTTTTCATTCCTTTTATGGAAATCTCAGGTTTCGCCATCATTGTGCGCCATATTGGATTTTTTTCTGTTCCGTTGCCAATCATCTCTGATTATCTATCTCCAGATCACATTTCCTGTATGGAGGGAGGAGTTTCCTCTGCCGTAGCAGTGTGTCGTGCTCCAGCTCACATAGAAATAATATCCCTTTATTGCATTTGAGTTTTACTTTTCAGGTTTTGTGCCTGTAATGAACAAAGTCCCAAATTCTCTTTTCCATTTCTTTTTGTTTTTTAAATCTTTGATATGTTTTGTTTTTACTTCAAATCCTGCATTTCGAAAAAATTTCTTCCATTCTTTTTTTGAATGAAGATGCATTTGTATTTTCATATTAACTGCCCATCTTGCAGTTGCCTTGTTATCTGAGTAAAAGTCAGTTCCACAAAAAAACTGTCCACTAGGTTTCAACAATTTGTAAATTTTTTCAAGTGCCACTTCAATCGAGTCTGCATAGTAAAGTGTTTCCATTGAGAAAATAAAATTAAATTTTCCTTTGTAATTCCACGATTCAATATCCACATGAAGAAACTCTTCTTTATTATTATCCTGTTTCTTTTTAGCTTGAACAATCATCTTCTTACTTATGTCGATCCCTATACATTTTTTACAATTGTTTTCTTTAGCAATTTTTCTTACCACCCATCCATTTCCACATCCAACATCAAGAAATGTAAATGGTTTATCAAATGATATAGTTTTTAAAAATTTTGAGACATTATTGTCATGTTCTTTCTCCATTAATTCTGCTCTGCCATTTTGAGCCCATTTGTCAAACGTTTGTCTAACTCCATTCATGACTAATTTTTTCCTTTCACTAAATTGAAGAGTTGTCTTACCACAAATTTTGGATGATGTGTTGCCAATTTAATCATGTTAGATAATCCAAAATCGGCTTTAATGAAATCAATAAATTCTTCAGCTTTTAATTCCTTGATTATATCCAATTCTTTGTCCCATTCTTCGTCTGATAGATTAATCCATCTGTCCTGAACTTTTCCTGCATATTTGATTTTTGATTCAATTTCCTTCCTCCAGTTTTTTTCGTATGGATAAAGTGCAGATTCATCAGTCGTTCCAGATTTTATGGCATCAGATGACACTTTTCCTGCTACTCTTCCAAATTTTATTGCGTAACGAATTCCTTCTAAAACAAGTGGATTTGCATGTCCTGCAGTATCTCCTATAAGCATCAAATTATTAAAGACTGTTTTTCTTGACAACCCATCATTTGGAATTAATCCATAGTGAAATTCTATTGGTGTTATTTTTCCTAGTTTTTTAATTGGACCTGGTTTTTTCTTCATTAATTCTTCTAGTCTTTGTGTTGGATCAATATTTGATTCTGGTTTCCCTATGCCCACCCCAATTCTTACGATATTGTTTCCTAAAGGAAAAATCCATGCATATCCTGCAGGTGAATATTGTTTTCCTACCATTAACCACCACGTTTCAGAATCTACATTCTCAACTTTCACTTCATATTCAGCTCCTGCCCCAAATCTTTTCCATTGAGTAACAAAACCCATTGCTTTACAAACTGTTGAAGGAAATCCACTTGCATCAATCACTACTTTAGAATGAAATGTCATTTTTCCATTAGGTCCAACTCCACTTACCCCAACAATGTCACCTTTGTCATTTTTTGCAACTTCATTAACATTAACTTTAACAAAAATATCTGCACCTGCTTTTTCTGCTTCATGTGCTAACCATCTGTATGTTTTTCTAACATCTAATACTGCTGCTCTTGGAATTGAATCACTGATGGTGATTTCATTATTTGGTGAACAAAACGAAAAATTTCTAATTGGATTAAAACAATCATCTGGAATTCCAAACTCTTTGATACTTTGTATCCATGTGACTCCACTGGTTCTAACTGTCTCTGCAATTGAACTTTCTTTTTCAAGTAATGCTACTTTAATTCCATTTTTTGCAGCCACAAATGCTGCAGATGACCCTGCTGGACCTCCACCCACAACTACCAAATCATAATAGTATTCTTCTGACAATTGACTTGAATCATTCGACCTAGGATATAATTTTGAGGTATGTTGTAGGAATTATTTTTTCAAAATAGCTGTTCCTGCGGTATCATATTCTCTTTCTGAATCATAAGTTTGCATATGTGCTGGATCTCTGTGCATAAAACTGTGAGTTTCTCCCTCTTTTTTTCTACAGAATTTTGAATGAACTGTTTCTTCTATTTTTAATGTGGTTTCATTTTCATGAAATAGGCGTTTTCCACAATCAGGACATATGAATTCAGGCATAAATTCAGTTTGTACTAAATCTATTTAGATGTTTACTGATTTGTAATTTATTGTGGATGAAGCTGAAATCTCGTCTTTTGTAATGTGGTCCGTAGTTACTGGAATTATTATGATAATTACTGGACTAAGTTATCGTGTATATTTGAGGAGCAAGAATCATGAGATCTCTCCATCTTGAAAAAAAGGGATTACGTGGACTCGCAATTGCGGAAAGCTTCAAACAAAATTCTTCAAAATCTATCTTTGCTGGAATTGTAATGCGACGAGATTTTGTAATAGATGGTTTTGTCTTTGGAAGTGCAACATTAGAAGGGGATGATGCCACTGACACAATCTTAGAGATGTATGATAAACTTCAGAGATCTGATATTAATTATGTTTTGATTTCTGGTTTGATAGTATCTATGTATAATATAATTAACATCAAAAAATTATATGATTCTTTGAAAATCCCAATAATTGGAATATCTTACAATGATTCTCTGGGGATTGAAGATGCAATCAAACACCATTTTCCAAATTCATTTGAATCAAAAATTTCTGCATATCAAAAATTAGGTAAACGAGAAAAAATTACTCTAAGTACCTCTCATGATGTTTTTGTTAGAAAAGAGGGTTGTACTTTAGGTGATGTAAAACATCTTCTAAATAAATTAACATTACATGGTTCTGTTCCAGAATCTATTCGTGTATCACAATTACTTGCAAAAACATTACTTCAGAAATGATTATCCTTCTGAAGCTGTTTTGCCACCATCAACATTTAGAATAATCCCTGTAACCCAATTTGCCTCATCTGATGCTAAATACAGTGCTGCATTTGCAACATCTAACGGTTCTCCTATCCTTGCAAGGGGTAATCTTTCCTCAAGAACTTTTCTTGCTTTAGGATCATCAAGATATGGCTTTATCATTCCTGAATTAATAATCCCTGGATTGACACAATTACATCTGATATTTCTTCTTGCATATTCTATTGCAATTGATTTTGTAAACATCGAAATTGCTGCTTTAGTGGCAGAATATACTGCCAAATGAACTCTTGGAATTGCCCTTTCACTTGAAATGGAACCAATGTTTACAATTGTCCCACTTTTGACATCTGACATTTTTGAAAGAACTGCCTTTGTCATGTGAAATGCACCTAACATGTTAATGTCAATGAGTTTTTTAATTTCTGAATCTTGCATATCATGAAAATGTACAGGATCATTAATTGCTCCTGCATTGTTCACTAAAATATCGATTTTACCATATGTGTCCATAATTTGATTGACAGCTTGTAATACTTGTGATTCATCAGTCAAATCACATGTTATTGATGCAGTAGAATCTTCATTTCCTACTTCTTTTCTAGTCTTTTCTAATCCTTCTAGATTTCTTGCAACTAGAACAACTTTGGCACCCTCTTCTGCAAATCTCTTTACGATTCCTTTCCCTATGTCACTTGATGCACCTGTAACAATAGCAACTTTGTCATTTAATCGCATAAAATCATATTAGTGTCATAACTTATAGAATTTTTGTTTTGCCCCATTCATAAATTTGATTTTATTTGGGTTGATTAATTTTTTTAATGTATTTGATAATTCCTGTATAGTCCAATTCCCCAAATCCCTCTTTGACTGCATTTTCATACACTTCTTCTGCTTTTTTGATCATTGGAAGTTCAATTCCTAATGATTTTGCAGCACTTGTTATTGTACTAATGTCTTTTTTTAGATTGATAAGTGAGAATGTTGCATCATATTTACCGTCAATCATCTTGAATGCCTTTTTTTCACTCATTCCAGTTTTGAAATACGTAGAGTTTAAAATTTTAAGAAAAATTTTTGGATCTACATTTGCCTTTTTGACAAGAATAATTCCTTCAGATAATGCAAGTGCCAGCATGGTTATTTGTAGATTCATGGCTAGTTTAACAGAGTGAGCTACACCACTTTCTCCTAGAAAAAATACTTTGTTTGCAATTTTTTCAAAGACATTTTTACAATGATCAAAACTTTCTTTGTTTCCTGATGCCATCATGACCAAGTCTCCTGTTATGGCAACATTTGGTCCACCCATTACTGGAATGTCCAATTTATGGATATTGTGTTCTTGAAATTTTCTTGTAATATTTTTGGATTCTGACGGGTCAATTGTACTCATATCTGCAACAATTAGTTTTTCATGCATTCCTTCTATGATTCCATCTTTCTCAAATGATATTTCTTTCACTGCGGTTGCATCTTTTACCACTGTAATGATTAATTCTGAATTTTCTGCAATCTCTTTTGGCGATGTTACAACTTTGGCTCCTTTTTCTCTTGCCTTTGTTGTTTTTTCTTTTGTTCTATTGTATACTGTTACTTCAAAACCTGAATCTAGTAAGTGTAAAGCAACTGCATTTCCTAACATTCCAAGTCCAATAATTCCTATTTTTATCATCTTTATTCATTCTATGAAATTCTAAGTTTAATGGCGTTCTTCACTTTGAATTTCCCATTGATTATTTCCAAATCTTGATACTACAAATTCTAATTGTCCTATTGTTTTATTTCCTCTTTTGACTTTTGCAAAATCAAATTTTTTCATTCTCAACACTCTTTCTTTAGGCTTGTATCCTCCTTCAATAACTTTTATCTTAAATCGTTTACTTGCTTTGATGATTAATTTTCTTGCAATTTGCACATCGCCCATCCATGAAAACATTTCAAAATCTCCAAAATTTTTAGTAGTAATGTAATAATCATATAATCTTGCTTCAAGTTTTGCACCCTGGGATTTTGCTTGTCCATTTAGCCATGTAATGACTTCTTCTCCATAACCTTTCTCAATTCCAAAGGTTTCTGAAATTGCCATCTACAAAAATTTACTATATTAAACCATAATAATCATTGTTAAACTAAAATACTGATTTAGTCCTAAAATTTCATGCTTACAATTGATTGCAAAGATGTTTTATCAATAAAAAATGAATTAGTTGTTTATGTCTCAGACCAAGCAGCAGCTATTCCTACTCTAAAACATCATCAATTTACTCTAACCACTTTAGATGATGATGAAGTAATTGATATTAACAAAGTCATTACTTCAATCAAAGAATTTTTAAATTCAATTGGAGAAGGCCACAATTTTGCTGTAATATCTAATAATGAAACTATACTCATTAAATCAATCTCTGGCAAAATCATAGAGAGAGATGCTGTACCTCAATCTGATATGTTTTCATGTACCCACTGTGGATTTGTAACAAGATATCAGGTTGAACTTAATACTCATATGCTGATACATTATCTCTGAATCTATTTGGAAATTCTGAAAATTGTGTTTCTTTTAATTTCCAACATTCAAACAAGTATTACAAAATCATAAAATAGAACTCTCTCCAGATATTCTAAAACATAATTTTGTGTATGTTGATTTTCAACAGGATCTTTATAAGCATAAACCCTCAAAAATAATTATGAAAAAACCTTCAAAAAATAATGTAACAAAGGTTTATTGCGCTAGATGTGATTTAATTTTTGAATCACGAGAAAAATTTGAAAAGCATTTTGATAGACATTCATCAACTGTTGCTTGTGAGATATGCCCAATTGATATTGTCATCTCAAAATTTGTAAATATGTTTAAACGACAATCTTCCCGTAATTTGGAATAAGTTTTTTTAATCAACTTTTACTGTTATAGATAATGAATAAAAAAGGCGTAATTATAAGCGTCATTGTTGTAGTAATTGTTGCAGGAATAGCTGCATCATATTCATCATCTCCATCTGAAACTGTAAATCTTGACATGGGTAGAACACACGGCACCATTTCTACTGCTATGGGCTCACCAATTTTAGGTGATCCTTCTGCCGCTATTACTATTGTTGAATTTGGTGATTATCAATGTGAACAATGCTATGCGTGGTTTCATGAAACAAAACCTGCAATAGTTCAAGATTATATTGATACTGGAAAAGCAAATCTAGTGTTTGTTGATTTGGCATTTTTGGGAAGAGATTCTCCAAAGGCAGCTCAAGCATCATATTGTGCTGAAGACCAAGGAATGTATTGGGAATATCACGACATTCTTTACAATTTACAAGAATCAATTGATAATGGTTGGGCAAATTCTGAAAGACTAAAAGCTTTTGCATTTAGCTTAGATCTTGATATGGAACTGTTTGAAAGTTGTCTTGATTCTGAAAAATATTCCAAACGTGTACAGTATAACATACAACAAGCAAGAAAAAACGGTGTAAATGGAACTCCCGGCTTCTTCATTGTGGGACCTGATGGACAACAACAAATTAGCGGAGCGCAACCCTTCTCAGTCTTTAAACAAATAATGGATTCTATGACCTAAATGGTACAAACAATCAAACTTGTATATTCTAATTTCAAATATGTTGTCTTAGCATCTACAATTTTTGTATCAATGATGATCGGCTTATTGATACTGTCAGAATATATTTTCTTAGAACCTTATGTTGTTGCTCATCTTCCTTCTGGAAGTGAATTGGGCTTTGTCCTTATTGTAGTACTTTCAGCATTGTCTGCATTGGTTCTTCCAATGAATATCTTCAGGATAAATATTCTCAAAATTTCAAAACAAAAAATGGGTGGGGGAGTTTTTGGTTCAATTATTGGTACTGTCGCTGGTGCATGTAGCTGTGGACCTGTTGGGTTTGCAGTAATCTCAACATTTGGTTCTGTTGGGGCTACGGCTACCGCATTTCTGACAAATTATGAGATTCCCATTAGAATAATTGCTATTGCAATTTTGACTGTTACATATTTTACAACTGTGAAATCTCTCAAAGTTGAATGTAATCTAAATTCATGTCCTTAATGCATCATAAATTACCAATTAGGTAAACATTTGGTATACGATTGATACCTTTTAGTACATTTGAAACTATACTATATTGTGCGTAAAGTAGACCCAATCTCTAAAGATGATGCATGGGATAACTTTGTTTCAGCAATTAACAATGACAAGACTCTGGAAAACTATGCCAGGGCACTAAACGAGTTTATGACATTTCATTATCTTAGAACTTATGATACATTTGTCAATCTACCTGTATCCCAAATACAGGACTTACTAAAAGAATGGATTAATCATTTGAAATTAAAAAATCTAAAGGGTAATTCTATCAGCACCAAGCTTAATCCTATAGAATTGATGTTGGAGATGAATGAGGTTGTATACGCCTGTAAGAAAAAAGAGTTCGTTTCTTGCAAGACTGTTTTCTAGATAGTCAAAGTCACACCACAATCGGGTTCAAATTGGTCCCACCGCAAATGACGCGGGGAATATAGTCAAGGAGCCGCCGTTTGACCTTTTTTGAAATTTTATTTTTGAATTTATTCAACAATTATCTTAATTTTAATTCCATATTTTTTCTCATGACCTTTGACTTTGTCCATGATTATGTGATAATCCATCCAGTGTTTTCCCTCTTTTCCAATATCTTGTAAATAATTAGATAGATACTTCATGTGATTTTTGTGTTTGATGTATTTATGAAAATGATCAATGGTGCTGGGAGGGCGATTTGTCAGATCACATTGACACCCCAACTATAATTACGCATGAAATACGCCCCTTCTTATAGGAAACAAACTAAACAGTAGCGGGCTTATTTTTTGGTTTTAGAAGTTATCCATACAGATAGTATCTGCAAACGTTGTGGAAAAAATACCATGTTGACAGATGATGTAACAGGGGAAAGATTTTGTGGGAAATGTGGTTATGTGGTTTCTGAGGAATTGCAAGATTCTGGACCTGAATGGAGATCATTTTCAAAAGAAGGCGGCACAGATCCTACTAGAACTGGTGCCCCAACAACGCTTGCAATGCATGATAGGGGACTTTCTACTATCATTAATCCTGTAAACAAAGACTCATCTGGAAAACCACTCACATCGGCTATGAAAAGTACAATTGAGAGACTAAGAACTTGGGATAGTAGAAGCAAAGTACATGCATCTTCAGATAGAAATCTCCGACAAGCATTAAGTCAATTATCAACACTAAAAGACAAACTTTCACTTTCTGATAATGTAATTGAAAAAGCATCATACATTTACAGAAAAGCACTTGAGAAAGGACTTGTTAGAGGACGTTCCATTTCAGCATTGATTGCAGCAGCCCTTTATGCTGCATGCAGAGATACAGAAACTCCTAGAACCCTAAAGGATGTTGCTGATGCAGGTAACATTAAGAAAAAAGATATTTCAAGATGTTATCGAATACTGCATCAAGAATTAGAACTAAAAATGCCTGTTGTTGATCCAATTCAATGTGTTGCAAGAATTTCAAGTAAGCTTGGAATTACAGAAAAGACAAAACGTTATGCAGCTAAAGTACTCAAAATTGCTCAAGAAACTAAGGAATCAGCTGGCAAGGATCCAATGGGATTAGCTGCTGCTGCACTGTACTTGGCATGTGTAAAAAATAATGAAAATATGACTCAACGAGATATTGCCGAAGCTGCAAATGTAACTGAGGTAACTATCAGAAATAGATACAAAGGTCTAAGATTATCCAAGTGTGAAGATCAGTAGGATACAAAATATTATAAAAACATGACAAAAACCAAACCTAAAATTGCAATAGCCAATGTAGTAGCTACTGCAACAATAAATCAAAGATTAGATCTTGTAGATATTACAAAAAAATTTCCAGGTGTAGAGTATCATCCAGAACACTTTCCAGGAGCTGTTTTTAGACTTAAAAATCCAAAAACTGGCATATTACTTTTTAGCACAGGAAATATGGTGTGTACTGGAGCCAAGTCCAAAGAATTAGCAGAAACTGCAGTATTTAGGGTAGCGAAAATGTTAAGAAAAGGTAAAATCAAAATTAAAAATGAACCTATAGTTTCAATACAAAATATTGTTTCTTCAATTAATCTTGGAGGCAAGGTTAACTTGGAACAAGCAGCTAGAACTCTTCCTAGGAGCATGTATGAACCTGAACAATTTCCAGGATTGATTCACAGGATGCTTGATCCAAAAACTGTGATTCTAATTTTTGCATCTGGTAAATTAGTCCGTGTTGGTGCTAAACTTGAAAAAGATGTTCATCGTTCTGTCAATCAAATTCATAGTTTGCTTGAAGAGAAAAAATTAATGGTCTATGACTAATATTAAAATAAAAAATAAGAATATTTGAAAATAATTAAGTTTAAAATTAATCAAACGAAACTAATCTAAATCTTCTACTTTCGGTGTTTTGGTAAACATTCTTTACAATATACTGGTCTGCCTTCTTTTGGTTCAAAAGGAACTTCAGAATCTTTTCCGCAGTCAGCACATGTACATTTGTACATTTTTCTGTCTTGTGACATAATTCACATGAACTTCTTTTCTATAATAACTAGTCTAAAGAACAATCTTAGATATTTTTCAGTAAAGGAAAGACCAAGAATTGTTGAGTAAAAATTGGTTAAAAATTAGAATTATTCTGTCTTAAATGTAAGAAACTTTCTTCTTAGCTAGACATACAAAAAAAGGAAAAGGGGGAAGTAGATTTATCAGTCAAGTCTCTTTCTAGACTTTGCCTAAACAAGTCTCTAGAAAAAGATTGATGTTCAATTATCGTTTTCTTCCTTTAGATTTTGTAGTTTTCTTTACACTACGCTTCTTTGGAGCTGCTTTGCGTTTTGCTGCCTTTCTCTTTGGAGCTGTTTTTTTACTTGCTGCTTTTTTAGCTGCTTCACTTCTTTGAGCTTTAGTTTGTGCCATACTGAATCCTCAAAAAGAAACTATGTCTTATAGTGGAAAAGTTAACAGTTTTTACGTAAATCTACCACTTTGTGGATTACATTTTTCAGAAATTCTTTTCTAGAATAGTTTAATAATGTATACTTAATCCCAAAATCGATTCAATGGAATCAAGATGGAAAAATCACTGGTCTCGACATAATTGAAATTTCTTTTTACAATTGCCACAAAACCGCTGTTTAGTTTTCTTGCTTTCAGTACCTAAAATAGATCCACATCTATCACACTTTTTCTTAATCATAGATATTATCCATTTCAAATACATTGTTTTCTAGAAGCATGGTGTCTTTAGGAGAAATGGACATTACGTTATGTCTATCCTGAATGTTTTAGATACATTCTTTTTCAAATGAGTTTTTTCATGTTCACGTACCTTTTCAAAAGTGTATGAAGTTCCTTCCCAATGAAAATCGCATTCGTTGCATTGATATTTCATTTTTTAAAACACTTGCAACCGCAGTTAAACATTCCAGCTTTTCCCATACATTGATCATGATGCTCATTATAGCATTTATTACAAGTCAACATTTAGGTTGAAACCTTTTTTTGGTGAGTCTTTTCATGGAGGAGTAATTTTTGAATATCACCTTCAGATGCATCCCAACTAAAACTGCAATGTTTGCAATGATATGTCATTTATTTTTCTGCATCCTCTGGTTTCTTCTTCTCAGATTCTGTGAATGCATTTACGTCACTAGCGACTTTGGTTTTACAAGAACCAAATTTCAGTTTTTCAATTATTTTTTTAAACATACTATAATCTGTTTCACTCTGGTATATACCGGTGTATTTTCGGAAATAATGGACGCAAATAGAATTAGATGGATTAATCTCAATTATGACCTCAACTGGACAAGACAATATTTTTTACTACGATTTTATTTTCTATAATGTGTTGGAAACTGATGAGAAAAAACAATGGTTACTAAATAGAATTGATGCCTCACTAGACCTCTTTCTGTATACCACGTTAATGACAGAATTATTCAACAACGACAAATTTCAAAAGATAGGATACAGAGAATGTTATTGTAAGTGAATCACTGCCTATCTTTTTTAACTCCCCCCACAAAATCTTCACTTAATTTATCTAAAAAGGATGTTTTTAGATCATAGAAGATCATTTTTAACTTTCAATTTAGAATAAAAAGAAATGGTCAAAAAGCAGTTATTTCTTACTATTTTAAGTGAGATTATAGTTGCATCATCATTATCTATTTTTTCAGTAACTCAAGGGTTATTTTTTACGCCTCAATTTGAAGTAGATGTAGAAAATATGCCAAATAATAGTACCAAAGTAACAATGAAAAATATTGGATGGGCGCAAGCAAAAAATGCCATTGCATTTATCGATAATACAAACAATGTAAAATTAATCACAGATACATGTTATGAAGGAAATATAGAAAATAATCAAAGAGCACAATATATAGTCAAATTTGAAAAAATGTCAACAAACATAGATTGTACGTTATTTTTCAATGGAAATCTTAAACAATACTTTTTCATACTTGTAGTAGCCGATGACGCTCCTGGAAAGTCATGGAGTTTCAAAGACCAATCAGACAACATAACATTTTTAATTTTTACAATTTTTCCAATTGTTCTAGGTCTAATAGTTGTATTCACCATGAGTTCTACAAGTTTCTTTGTGTATAATACCATAATAGTGAAAAAAGACAAGAGAGTTTCAAAATTAGAGAGTTAGAACTTGGGGAAGAAATTAAGAGTTTGAAGCAAGAAAAACGTTTTTTACAAAATAAACAAGGAACAGGAAGAACATCTGAGGTGGTTGAAAAAGACAATAAAAGAAGAGCGTCACTAGATGAACAAATATCTGAAATTTCTTTTGAATTGGATGAAATAAGAACAAAAATGTTATCAGATAAAAAAACAGAAAAATCTATTGGTAAATTTTACATCAAATGGGCATTATTGGAAAGAGAGATTGTAAAATTAGGGGAAAAACACAATATCACTACAATATCCATACAATTCAGCTCCGGAATAGTTATGAGAAAATTAAGTGAAGGCAGAATTATCGAAAGTGAGATTTATTCAAATTATCAAAGCATACGTAGATTTAGAAACAATATCGCACATGGTCTCACAACTCCCACAAACAAAGAGTTAGAAACAAATTTAGTATCTTTAGATGTTGTATTAACAAAAATCCAAGATCTTATATTGATAAAGTAGATTTTACTTGTACATTTTCTATCAAGTTAGAGTTTTCATTATAGTTTTAGAAAAAGGTCAAATGGGTGTTCCTTATCTCTACCCCCGCAAATGACGCGGGGAATATAGTCAGGAGCACAGATTTTGCACTATTAGCGAATTTTCGTTCTAGTAGTGACCATATTTATCAGAAATTAGGGTAAAAATTGGATTTGATTCGGAAAGTGAGATATGCCATATATTCATTCTTTTTATTCTGGTTGACTAAATGAAAATTTCTTTACTAGAACATCAATACACATAATCAAAAAAATAAAAAAGAAAAAAACATCACACTAATTTCTTGGTTGTGTGAATGTTGAAATCCATGATTGTAGAATATTTTTATTCAAATCAGTAAAAGCACTTGCACTATTGTTCCATGTCTGAATGTTTTTTTGGATTGCACTAGTAGTTGCTTGAATTATCTGATTTTGTACAGATTTAGCCATGATAATTTGCTTGTTGGTATCTACAATAGCAGTTTTTGCTGCCACTGAAATGTCAGTGTCAATTCCAGTCTTTTTTGCAAATTCTTGTTGCAAAGAGATTGCAGAACTAATTGTATTCTTGCAAGCTTTATACCATTCTGATTGAATATTTGTCAATGATTGTTGATGTTGTGGAACAGCATCTATTGCATTTTCAAAATATTTTTCTACATTTTGCTTGTATACATCAAAGAAATCCTCTGATGTTTGAGTTTGCTTCTCTAATGTTTGAGTTTGTTTGCTCATGTCACGTTAAACTAAATCCCTTTTATAATTCATCACATTATAATACCATAAGATGTTTGTGATTATTCTAACCAAATATTCATTGTTTGAATGAAACAGCTAACAAATGTTTTGTAATATTAGTTAGTGTTTTTTCATAAGGTTCTAAAATGCAAATTAATTTAAGAAAAAATAAAAAATTGTAGTTCTATGAATGTAGAATAAACAAATAGAATGGACGAAACTAGTTAATGTAAACCCCACGATAGAAAATTGTGAATTCTGGGAGTTATCTAAAAGTTTGTCTTAATTGTTCTAATGTTTTTTCAGTAACATTAATGACAAAATCTAAAAAAGTTTGTCCTGCCTGCAAAGGAATTCTTGTACCTTAATTGCCTTGACGTGTAGAGGGATTTGTGAAAGGTATAGGTCTGACAAAAAAAGATATGATTTTGGGATTAAAAGATGCACTGCTTGCGAAGCATATCTAAACTATCAAGGAGCACAATGTCCTTGTTGTAATACTCTACTAAGACCAAAAAGAAAAGCAAAATATCGTTAATCGTGTATTGTCATCTAATAAGTAATCATAGTAAAATTACGAATGAGAAAAGAGTATTAAAAAAAGGTCGATCAAAAACTGATCTGTTATGCGAATTTCGTTCTAGGAATAGCGTGTCAGAAAAGTGAAAAGATCTATTCCAGAGATGTAGAAGGATGACTTTTCCAGTTGGAACAAATTGTAGAGATCTTCAACTTTCAATTAAATACTACGAATTTTCATTATTTTTTTCCATCTTTGATTCTTCTTTAGATGGTTCTGGAGTTGATTCTTCTTTAGATGGTTCTGGAGTTGATTCTTCTTTAGATGGTTCTGGAGTTGATTCTTCTTTAGATGGTTCTAGTTCTTCCTTTTTCTTTTTACGGAATAAGCTAGAGAATCTCATTAGTACTTGCAAATCATTCTGTCTATAATATAATCTTCTTGATTACCGACATATAGCCTTACAGTAAGTGCCACAATCTTTCAAACCCGTCTTTTGATATACCATTGTGTAAAGTTTGATCGCTTCATTAAATTTCTTAGAAAACTCGATCATCTTTTTATTGTATTATCATGATTATTAATTGGGTAGTAATTAGCTGAAAAAACATTGACTGGTAAAAACCAAGTGACAGATTGATGTGCTAACTTGGTCGATCTGTTAAGCACGTTTACAAGTCAGTGGACGTTAACCTTCGGATTATATCTCACCTCAGTTAATTGCTGTCCAACTTTTAGTTTAATGCCTATAACTAAAGAATCTTTGAGAGACGCATGTATAATTTTTTTCTCTAAAATAATATCGAAGTGTTAATTATAATAAGCGTGTAATTATATCATGTTAATAAGATCCATACCTTTCAAACAAAATTCTAACTGCCTACGTTGTGGAAAAAACTCTTTATTGACAGATGAAGTTACAGGAGAACAATTTTGTGCAAATTGTGGTTATGTGATTTCTGAAAAATCGCAAGAATCAGGACCAGAATGGAGATCCTTTTCGCAAGACGAACATGATAACAGAGCAAGAGCAGGCTCGCCAACGTCACTTACTATACATGATATGGGATTATCTACAGTTATCAACCCATTAAACAAGGATGCGACTGGAAAACCACTAACTGCATCTATGAAAAGTAGAATTACACGACTTAGAACTAGGGATAGAAGAAGTCAAGTACAGTCAACTGCTGATAGAAATTTGAGACAAGCACTCTATGAATTAAACAGTCTCGAAGATAAACTAACACTCTCTGCAAATGTTCTTGAAAAAGCTGCTTATCTTTACAGAAAGGCACTGGAGAAAAAACTAGTTCGGGGAAGATCTATCTCCGCAATGATTGCTGCATCACTTTATGTTGCATGCAGAGACACCGAAACACCTAGAACACTAAAAGATATTGCAATTGCTGCAAATGTTAAACGAAAAGATATTTCAAGATGTTACAGATTAATGCTTCGTGAATTAGAGCTAAAGATGCCCGTTGTGGATTCAATTCAATACATTGCAAGGATTTCAAGCAAACTAGAGATTACAGAAAAAACAAAACGTTATGCAATCAAAGTACTCAAAGAGGTACAAGAACGTGAAGAATCGTCTGGAAAGGATCCGATAGGTATTGCAGCAGCGGCATTATATCTATCCTGTGTCCAAAACGGAGTATCTATCACTCAACGAGTCCTTGCAGAAGCTGCAGGTATTACAGAAGTTACCATAAGAAATCGTTACAAGGGATTTAATCAGGCAAAGATCAAAGTTGGATTTTGATGAGTTAATGATAAATCATTACATGATTAAAAGTTGATTATGAAATACCCACAATCGAAGAAGGATTTGATTACTTGATCAAAAAATTATAAAATCTGAATGAATCCCTCATTGGGTATCTTTGACTGTTAATACTACAGTAGTTCTTATCTTTTTGAGACTTCGAATTTTTGATACCACAATGTCTTTAATTTTTTCTTCTGACATTGCCTCTAATTTTACTATAATGTCATAACTTCCAAAAAGACCACTTACTTCTTTTACCGATTCTAGACTCTTTAGTTCAGCTAAAATGGATTTTTCTGCACCAACTTCACAACTTATAAAAACATATGAAATATTCATTTTTCAAAACACTATTTCCAAGAGGCTTCATCAGCACATTTTGAAGAACAGAAATCACTTGACATATCTGAAAACTCCCTACTACGGTAAAGGCGTTCCTTGAATTTAATCATATAACTATGCATGAGCTAAACATATACTTTGATCAAAAAATAATATTTTAGATAAATAAATCATCATATTTTGCATGATTGGTTAAAGTCTCTATGATTTTGAAGTATCAAAATAATTATGTAAATCTCGCTCAAGGATTGGAACCAAAATCATTCCCAAAAACGGTTCAAGCCTCTAAAGATTGAACCAAGAGTCTTGAACTAAAACACTAAGACCCTTTGACGAGAATCTAAAACCAATCTCTAAATCAGGACATTTGCAGTTGAATAATTCTAACTAGGGGGCTTCATGTGAAAAACCTTTTCAGGCTTTATCTTAAGAATAATTCTTTTTTCATCTGGTGACTGTTTTGGATACTTGTCAAGTCCAAAATACTGTTTTGCAAGTTTGTCAATGTGTTCATCTGCTTCACTAGTATCATATTCAATTACTTTGCCTCTAATGTTTACTGAATTATACGGGTTTCCTTCCTCAGAAACTACAATTGCAACTCGTGAATCACGTAAAACATTATTTGTTTTTAGACGTCCTTCTGCAGTATTAATCAATATGTTGGTTCCATCATAATCTATCCATGTGATAGAGACTTGGGGCGAACCATCCTTCATGAGAGTGGCAATAGAAGCAAAATTCTTACTCTTCAGCAGTTTTTCAATCTCTGGTGTAATGGTTGACTGATTCATGATAATTCTATACCCTTATGGTTCAAACTCTTTTTGTTTTTCTAACATAATCACATTTTTTTTGACCTTACTCATCACTAAATCTTTTTAACAAAAATCAATCACTTAAAGTGACGTGGTAAAACGTTACAATTCACCAATATCATACCATCTAAGAGAAATCCCAATAAAACAGATCAAAATATGGAAGGATGTACAGGCAAGAAAACTTGACAGAGAAGGAATTGCAGAACTAGCAAAATCCATCAAAAACGAGGGACTTCAAAACCCGCCAATGGTCCAAAAGGAATCAAAAAACTCGTATCTTTTGATGTCTGGTCAGAGAAGACTTTTAGCACTCAAAAGACTGGGTGCAAAAAAGATACCCGTATTATTACTTACTCAAAGTACAAGGTATGGTTTAGAGGATGCAAAGGCAGCATCAGTAGTTGAGAACCTACACAGAAACAAGTTGAACATAAAGGATATGACCGCGGCATGTGTATTTTTGACTGAATCAGTTGGAAAGGCAAAGGCAGCTCAATCCCTTGGGATATCTTCTCGAACCCTCAAAAAATATCTTGGGTTTGCAGCAGTACCAGACAGATTAAAGCAGTATGTTCCAAAAGAACTCTCACGAGATGATGCTACCAGACTATATCAAATCATTCCAAATATTTCAAAGGCAGTACGAATTGCAGAAAAAATAATTCCACTTGATCAAAAACTTCGCAAACAGTATCTACGTACTCTGACAAGGAGCCCAAAGTCATCTCATCCCAAACTGCTCAAAAAGGCAAAGGCAGGATTATTACAGCAAAAAGTTACAATTGATCTAAGCAAGGGCAATGCAAGAAAACTGCGCAGTCTTGCTATACGAAATGATGTTGAAGTAACAGAGATGGCATACAAGATAATGTCTGATTATCTGAAGAGAAGGTAAACTATATAGAAAAAATAAAATAATTGTAAATCTGATAATTCACGCCTAAATGGGGCTGTATTAGTGTGCAAAAAGGTTGACTACTAGTCGGCTCCCTAGTATTTTATTTACAAATTATCAGTATGATTTCTACGACTCAATTAAATACAAATTCTATAAATCATGTTTATGACAATAATGTTCATTCCTGTAAGGCCATCAAGAAGAAATGATGACGAATTTGATGATTAATCTACTTCAAGTTCAGATTTTTTCAACCTTATCTTAATTCATCAACACAGAAAATAACTTCTGATGATGAAGCTGCACTATCTGACACAAGGAAATTAATTGCTTCTGCAATTCTTTGATTGCTTGGATCTGCACCTGTTATTGTACCTGGAAATATTGTAAGCATTCTAATTTTTGATTTTAGAACATCACTTAATTCTTGGTTAACTGTAGCTGTAAACGGTCTTAATGCGCCTCTGAAAACTTCTACTTGAGCTCTTTGGGTTCCTGTTACTTTCCTTCCCGTTGGCAAGTCTGGACCTATAATCATAATTGCACCTTTTGCGTCTTTGTAAAGGCGAGGATCTTTATCTCCACCTGGGACAAATTGCTCAAGTGCTCTTTGGGCTACAGTTGCTGGGGTTAAGATGAATTTTTCAGTAAGTTCTTCCCATTTTGCTCTTGATAGTTCAGTTAATTTTGAGATTTCCGGTAATTTTCCAGTAACATGAATTACTGCTAAAATTTCACCATGATTAGTTTTAGCAGTATTAAGCCATTTTTCAACCTCTTCAGGATTCTTGATATCCACTATGTGGGAATGGCATTTACTACTAATGTATTCCTGAAGTTCTGTTGGGGTTGATTGTGAAATAAAACATGCGGCCTTTCCTCCATTCTTTTCAACATGTTGTGCCAAAAATTCTACTCTTTCAGCATCTGTTTTATCGGTTGCGTCAATAGTAAACACAATTACTTTTCCTCCAAAGTCTGGTTGGTGAACTCCTGGCGTTGTGGTTCCAATATGTGGTCTTACAGGATAAAATACTCTATCTCCAGGAACTACTTTTCCATTTAGAATTTTTGCTATTTTGTCATCACACAAGTTAAGAACTGACTCTGCAACTTGTCCTTGTGTTAAGAATTCTTGATTTGCAATCATATGTGATGTATTGTTTTGAATTTTTTCAGCAATAGTTTGAATTTTGTTTAAAAGATTTGTAAATGTCTCAGTTAGTTTGGAAACATCTTTTCCGTTTGCTAGTTTTTCTGCAGCCTTGACAATTCCTTCTTTGACTACTTTTTCATCTTCCCCTAATAACGGTAGTAATTCTTTGCTTGCTGCATCCACTTCAATTGGAACTAAATCTTCAAATCCACTAATTCTCATAAATTCCGATGCTGCTTTAGGATAAACCGTCTTGTAAATTCGATCAGAATGTACTGGTCCTGGATTTGTTGCAATGGATATAATTCCTTTATCTATTAATTCCCATGACATTGCCTCTGCTAATCTATTCTTAGCACCTTGAGATGCAGTATATGGACTTCTAAATCTGTATGGTCTTTGCTCTAATGGTCGTTCTTCAGTAAAGAATGTTGAAATTGTAATGATCTTTCCTCCTTCTTTCATTACTTTGAGTGCTTGTACAGACCCCCAGAAAGTACCAGTAAGGTGAATCCCAATAGTACTTTTGAATTCATCTAGTGGCGCATTTGCAAAACATGTGACAGGTCCTGAAACTCCTGCATTGTTAACAATGTAATCCACAGTAACTTTATCATTTTTGAGTGACTCAAACATATCATTTATTCCTGCTTCTTCACTAACATCAACTCCTGAAAAAATTCTAACTGATGCACTAGTATTTTTTTCAGAAATAATTTCTTCTAACATTTTTGATGTTTCTTCTAATGGCTCTCTTCTTCTTCCAAGGATAATTACACTTGCTCCATTCTCTACAAATTTTTTGGCTATAGCTTTACCTATGCCAGTTCCACTACCTGTAATTAGAGCAACTTTATGTTGAAATTTCAGCATAGATATGGTATCAAGTCTTCTATGATATTTAATTGGATTGATCCACATGGAAACAATTTCTTGATATCTTTATTTGTGGGTATGACTCATGATTTTTTATGCATGATGCAGAGTCTGATACATTTGTCTATCAAACATTGCCTGAAAAGTTTAGTGATATGTTAAAGGAGATTGGAGTAGATTCAGAATCCAAAGAAATTGGAACTGATGATGTTGAAAAAGGTGATTATTATAGTAGATATTTTACTCAAACAGCTAGAATGATAACTAATAGAGGATGTCTTGATGTCAAGAACACAAACATCGACGTAATACAAATTATTCAAAAGGGATAAAAATGCAAGATCCAAATCCACTTTATTGGGGCGCACAAGATAGGTTTCAAGCACATTTCATTGTAAGAAAGGATGTTGGTGCCTCAGTTATAGACTATCTAGCAAAAACAAAACTAACAACTAAAGGACATTTTGGTGCAAAAACTGTTGTTAAAGTTGAATGGGATGGCGCTGGTAGCATATCTTCAAAACTAAATGAAGATAATGAACTTAACGAAATGATTGTAAAACAATCCGTCAAATATGCTACTATCTATGTTGAACCTACTGAAGGAGCAGTCAGAATTAGAAGTAAATGGGACAATCATCTCGCATTTGGTATTACCAAAGAACTTTTTGAAATTTATGATAGAATAGCTGGTCACATAAAATCAATCTAAGCTTTCCACCAATCTAAAGCAAGAAAATCTACTTTGTCTTTACCTTTAGGAATTGCTAAAATGAATTGCTTTCTTACTGTAGTTGCAAGTCGTCCTGCAAGAACAATTCCAGTTGACGAAATTGACTCATTTCTATTGTAAACTTGGATTAAATATGGAGCATGATCAATTCCTGGTCCTTTTTCATATACTGCAAAGTCACAACCAAATTTTATTCCAGGATTGATGATGTATCCTTTGTCCCTAAAATTTTTGTAAACTAAATATTTTTTATCAAAATCAAAATATTCTTTTTTATTTAAGGAAACAAAAGTGAGTCACACGACTCTTCAAAAAGTTCTTAATGATTTGTTGGATAAGAAGTTTATTTCTAAAGATAAAAGTTATGGAATTACAGACAAGGGGAAAAAATTAATTAAGAAATTGGAAGAATTGAGAGAGATTTTGAAGTAGAAATATGAAAATAAAAATATTTATATACCACCACAAGCATATTTATATATGGTTGAAAGGGGTATTAAAATATGGCTAAATTTTTTTCTATAAAGGATTTGCCACGAGATGTAAAAATAGCTCTTCTTAAAGAGCTTGGATATGGATCTGACAATGTTTTTGTCCTAGATCCTTCTACGAATGAAAAAGTTATTGACAAGTACATAGATGAACCAGTAAGAATTGATAATATGTTTCTTTATCCTGGAAGTACTATAATACTAGATAATAACCCTTTAA
>JACZTB010000077.1 GCA_022573895.1 Nitrososphaerota archaeon | reverse complement strand
GTCAGTTAATGTATGATCTAACTAATACCTATGGTTGTAATGATCCTAGAATTAAGGATAAATTAAACTGGCCTTAATCTTTCTTAATACTCTAAGAATTTTCAGGTTAACTTGAATGGGTTTTCATAAACCATACCACTTCTTGATAATCTTCAGCTTCCTCTTTGATGCCTTTAGGTATCGGTCACAATAAGATAGAAACAATTCATTATCAGGTCCTAATTTCTTCATCATTCTAAAACAAAAATTCATTATCTTATGTTGCTTCTTTCCCTCTTTTTCAAGAATACGCTTAGTTAATCCCTCGTTTTTGTCCCTATTTTGTTCGTAAGTGTGCCTAGAATTGACGTTACCCTTCCGGGAAGGAGAAAAGGGGGGTTTTGGGGATTTCTTCAAGCAAGAGCCTCTGTAGTCATTTCCTCTATGGTTTTATTCACGCCTACAGTTTTCTCAACCCTCAATCTAGTGTCATTTTTTGAGAAATGCTTGGTGTAGATACGAATCATACATCCCTGAAAGTCCTCAAAGTAATACTCAAAATTCTGACCACTAATCTGTAACGTTCCATCCTTGTTGAAATGATACCCCTTACATCTCCATCTGGAAACCTGTGGAATAGAAAAGGCATCATCAACAAATGACCGTAACAACTCTACATATCTCCCCATTGTGAAAACTAAGTCAGAAATACCGGCAGTAGAATAGAATAACGGTTTCCTAGAACATCCAACAATTAATTGAATGTGTTCAGGATAAGCTAACAGCTTAAAATTAACAAAAGGATGTGGGTTAGGAATTAACTCATCGGTAAGAACAATGCAGGAATTATTCTTGTTTGGTGTTATTCTTTTGTTTAATAGCTTCTCGTGTAGGTCTGAATCCATCATGAATCTAATATCATGTAGCATTGGTGGTTGATTCTTACAGTTTAGGAGTAAGCGTTCTAGTTGTGATGTGTCGACCCCCGTAGGCTTTATCGTTATTCTTGATTGATCACCAGGTAGTTCAACACCTCTGACTTTGTAAAAAGGAGGTCTGCCACCGATTTCTTTTACGATATATGACTTTACTTCTAGTATCTTCTGTCTAAAATTGTTCTGAGTTATTGAATAGTCAAGTCGACTGACTGGTCTTTGTTCTATCTGATTGATACTAAGCATATGGTCAAGGAACAGCATCTGACTGTCACTTAGTGTATCGTTAGGATGTAACGTTAGTTTAGCGTTAGTTTGATTGATTAGCGTTAGTAGGTCTTGTTTATCGTTAGTTGAAATATTTTTTTTAGAAAAACTATTTGTATTGGGAAAACTATCCATTGTTAGAATCCTCTCTGGGTTCATCTGTTGGCTGTTCTCGCAAAGT
Source organism: Nitrososphaerota archaeon (assembly GCA_022573895.1). Classification (GTDB taxonomy): domain Archaea; phylum Thermoproteota; class Nitrososphaeria; order Nitrososphaerales; family Nitrosopumilaceae; genus Nitrosopumilus. The sequence goes on along the minus strand of JACZTB010000077.1, from coordinate 1,828 downwards.
TTGGCCTTCAGATTTCAATTATTATTCTCCATTAGTTTTTTCATTTGAATCCTAACAAGTTTAGAAAGAGAGTAACCACTTGACTTCAGAAAATCTACCTGATCCTTTTCCAAGTTTATGCTCGTTTTTACATAATTCATTTTCCATTCACCTTTTGTGTACGGTAATCATTTGTACCATTAATATACTAGTACGGTACCTTATAAAACTTGCTTATAAACATATAGGTTGTCCTAATATCTAGGCGTTGTTTTTGGGTGAAATTAACACACTCCTACATAGTTCTCCTCAAAAGACCATAATGAAGAATTTTACACAATATCTGTACGAATGTTAAGTAATTCTGTTCTAGGCATATACAAACACTGTAAGAAGTAGATGGTGTGGTCTGTTTTTCCTGGTTACACCATAACGGGATTAAAAATTTAGTTGTCGGAGAGTGACTTTCTAAGAGAGAGTTTCTTCACTCATTCCCATAATTTTGATTTGGGTTGAGATGTTTCCCTTTCTTCAATTCTCTTTAGGATTTGCTTCTTTTCCTCTTCAAGCTCAACATATTCTTGTTTGGTGAGTCCGGTGGCTTCCCTAACGGCATCTTTTAGCTGTTGTCTGAAATCTAGAAATGCACTATCCATTATATTATTGATTTTTTTGGTAAGCTTTGGGTTTTCTTCCTCAAAGTGTTTCAAGTCGGCTTCCTCTTTTTCATCATTTACTTTAGAGATTGTTAGCTCTGGAATTGCCTTCTTGTAGGCCTCAAACATCTTTAGTTTGGTAGGTCGGTAATAAGCTCCATCCAACTGCACTATTCCAATATGGTTGATTAATTTCTCTGACATTGTTGGAGTAATGCCCTCAACGTCCTTGATTATTGTTGCATAAAATTTACGAAAACCATGATCCTTTGGAACATCAAATCTATTGCCTTTTTTCTTTCTGTCTATGACACTAACTAATCTGCCCATGACGTGAGCCAGTGTATCAACAGTACAGGCTTTACTCTTCTCTATTCCTAATTTGTAATAGGTTCTAATCAATGGAGATTCCTGATTCAAAAACTCGCCATCCTTTTTCCTCTCCTCTAGATACTCATCTATTGATTTAGTGGCCTCCGGAGTAGTGAAGATATGATCCTCTTCTAACTCGTCTTCATAGATTTTGATCGCATAGCTGTTTTGGTCTATCTTGGATAGGTGTTTTAGACAGATTCCTGGAATAGCTCCAAGACGTATGCCAGAACAGGCAAACAGAAGCACTAAAGCGTGATTCCTCTTTGACTTTGCATTATCTAGTATCTTCATGACCTCTGTTTTGGTATAGCCTCTCTGATTGCCTTTCTTGGTCTTTTTCGGGAACAGTTTCCTTAACTTCTTGTAGTTGATTACAACGTCATTCATCACATAGAATAGCTCTATTGGAGCAAAGTAGATTGGAATTGAATTGGGTTTTACCTTGTTTTTGAGGTGAATAATATAATCTTGTAACAGTTCCTGGATTGCTTTTGGAGGACCTTGTAAGAGTGAATCATAATCCCTAATCATCGCCCATTTTCTGAACTGTTCAAGCTGATACAGATAGGCCTTTCTTGTTGCGTCTGTCTGTAATGATTCGCCAAAAACAAGTAACGATCTTTGCATAGTCAATTATCTCCCCTTCAATAATAAACCATTATAAGAAATAAAGATGGTTGAAGACCGTTATAATACATTATAAAGGATACTAGTAATTCCGAGACTTGTTGTCTGTAAAAAATATTACAGTTTTAGGTTCTGGAATTATGGGTCACGGAATTGCACAAGTTTCTGCCATGGCAGGATACAATGTTGTT
>JACZTB010000076.1 GCA_022573895.1 Nitrososphaerota archaeon | reverse complement strand
GCAGTGCCAACTTTAACTCAAGAAATAAAAGACTTTGTGAACAAACAAAGGATGGGTTTTGTAGCAACGATTGGTCCTGCTAATAAGCCCAATTTGTCACCAAAAGGGACCACCATTGCTTGGGATGATAACCATTTAGTATTTACAGGTATCAGATCAGATCAAACAATCTCAAACTTGAAAGTGAATCCGAATTTGGAGATTAATGTGGTAGATCCAATAAGACGCAGAGGATACAGATTCCAGGGAACAGCTAAAATTCTTTCTGATGGTGAAGAGTTTGAAAAGATTTTGTCCCATTACAGAACCCTTGGCGTAAAGAGTGAGGTGAAGGCTATGTTCTAATTGGAATCGATGTGGCAAAAGAAATAAAGTCTCCCTTGTATGACCTTGGTCTCACCGAACAAGAAATTGTTTCAGAATGGAAAAAACGATATCTTCCTGATTAATTTCAATTCGTTAACATTTGATACGAACTGTTAATCCTGAAAATTCTTAATTCTTAGTATTGTATAGTTTGTATATGCGTTACAAAGTTGGAGAACTGGCTACCGCAAAAAAATGCCCTAGATGTAATGCTGAACCAACAACAGGACTTGTAGCAGAGCCTATGTATGATAATTGGTTTTTTAATTGTAGTAAATGTGGTTTTGCGATAAAAGTTGATCAGCAACCAGATTAATCATTAATTTACATTTGATACGAACTGTTAACGGGTCCAAAATAACACCAAAGAATGTAATTAGTCCCTATAAAATCGAACAATTGGGCTCAAAATATTGCCCATATAAGTGGTAATCCCCGTGGGCCCATTTTTAGCCTCAAAAATTTTAATCTAATTAAATATTTGGAGTATTAAAACAAATTATGCTAAACCAAATTGCAGCAAAAAAATCTCTAATTGTATCTGCATTTGTTCTCTTTTCATTAATTTTTGTTGGTGGTGTGTTTGCTACAACAAATGAAATTGCAGTTGGTGCAGGTCAAGAACTGTCATATCCCTCTTGGTTAATTATTTCATATCTCGCTGGACTCTCAATGATTATTCTTCCATGTACACTACCACTCGTTTTCATAATAATTCCACTTAGCATGGGAAAAGGTGGTAGGAAAGGTCTTTCAATGGCATTACTTTTTGGTGCAGGATTAACAATTACAATTGCTTCTTATGGAATGGCCATTGCAACAATAGGAAAAACTGCATCTTTAGATCAAATATCAACAATAATGTTTTTGATTGCAGGAATTGCCGCATTTGTTTTTGGCCTGTCACAGCTAAAACTGATTTCTCTAAAGATGCCCTCATATTCTGGAACACCAAAATTCATACAAAATCGTGGAGATTACACAAAGTCTTTCTTTATGGGGCTTCTTTTAGGAAATGCTGGAGTTGGCTGTCCAAATCCATTATTCTATTGGTTGTTAATCTACATTGCAGGAACTGGAAGTATTGAGGTGGGTGCTTCACTAGGAGTGGTACATGGGGTTGGGAGAGCAATACCGCTTATTCTAATGTCAGTACTAGCTATTATTGGAATTAACGCAACAAAGACTTTGACACAAAAGAGAATTCCAATAGAGAAAGCAACAGGCTGGATGCTGATTGTTATCGGTGCGTTTCTAATAATTAATGGTCTTCCAGAAGGACACGTGTGGTATGAGGAAACATTTGTTCATGAGGGATGGAATAGGATGGTTGAACTAACACCCATTCCAGCAGAGTTTGAGATGGATGCGCATGAACATGAACGAGATGAGTCTGAATCTTTAAAAAATTACATTCCTATAGTGCTAATTAGTTTGATAGTGGTTCCAATCCTTTTCTATTTTGCTCGTAAAAAGTTAGAGGTATCAGCATGAAGGATCCAGTATGTGGTATGGAAATTAGCAATAAAGGAGAATCCATTACCCACAATGGTAAAGAATACCGATTTTGTTGTGCCAGTTGCAGATGGGCATTTGAAAAGAATCCAGAACAATTTATTAAAAATGACTAAAGTTGAAATTCTAACAACCCCTGGCTGTACAAATTGCAGTATAGTTGAGAAGATGTTAGATGAGATGAAGATTCCATATCAAATCATTGACATAACTGAAAAACCTGAATATCTTGAAAAATTTCCAATATTTACTGCTCCAGGACTTGTAATTAATAATAAACTTGAATTTACTGGGATCCCAAAAAAAGAAGAGCTTGTTGCTAAACTCATGTAATGTTTTTTGTGTAGACTAGAATTATTCAGTTTAGATTTCTAAAATCCTCTTAGCCCTTTTGGTCTAACTACTTCTGGATGCTGTCTCATCCATACAATTTTTTCCAGCATTGCTTCTTTGTCTTGTGGAAAAGTTCCTTTGATGGTATATGCATTAGAACCATGGTTTACTCTAAACACAACCTCTTCTTTGACATCGATTTGACTAATCAGATCTTCTAATTCATCTAGTGCTTCAGGATCAGATATTGGAATAAACGGCTCTTCAAATTTTGTTAAAAATTCATCTTTAATTCCATTTTCCAAGTATAATGTCAGTGCACCTAGAAAATGGGGGGGTGATCTGTTGATTAGTCTTGCAGTGCCTCTGATGTGTTCTTTAGAGTGAGTTTTTCCACCAAGGCCTAAAATAATCATGCAAGACAAAATGTATCCAGCATCCTTTGCCTTATTGCAAGCTTTTACTATTGTTTCTGCAACAGCACCTTTAGTGACTTTTTTCAAAATTAGATCAGAACCACTTTCAATCCCAAGGTATAACATATTTAATCCGGCATCATGCATTTTCTTCAATTCTTCAGGAGTTTTCTTTAGCAGATTCATTGGCATTGCATAACATGAAATTCTTTCCAGGTTTGGAAAGCTTTTGTAAAGGTAATCTACAATTTTTATCATATGATCAGTTTCTAAATTCAAGGCATCCCCATCCGCCAAAAAAATCCTACGTGTATCTGGTAACTGTTTTGTCATCATGTCCATTTCTAACTTTACTTGATCCCATGGCTTTTCAGAATATTCCTTAGATCTATACATATCACAAAATGAACATTCGTTAAATGAGCATCCTACCGTTACCTGAAAAATCAAAGAATTTGCTTCAGAAGGCGGCCTATACAACGGATACTCATAGTTTAGTGCCATCATGTTGATTCACATTTTATCAGTAGTTTTTTACTTTTTTACCTTTCTGAATTGAAAAAAACAATTTGCGAGTAAATTTTGTATAATGCCTAAAGTATACACTAAAACTACA